>JAPOYD010000060.1 GCA_026706735.1 Nitrospinota bacterium
GTTCGAGACGTGGATCAGTTTCCCGGCTTGTTCCCTGATGGCGGCCACGACGCCGGGGTGGCAATGCCCGAGGTTGCAGACCGCCAGTCCGGATACGAAATCGAGATACTCCTTCCCGTCCGCATCCCAGACGCGGCATCCCTCGCCACGAACCAACGCAATGGGGTAGCGCCCGTAGGTGGGGGCGACGTGCAAGTCGGCGTCCGAGATCAGTGTGGCGTTGTCCATGCTTTTCCCCAAAAAAGAAGCTATCTGACGATTTGCGTGCCCACGCCTTCATCCGTGAACACTTCGAGCAAAACCGCGTGCGGAACCCTTCCGTCCACGATGTGGGTTTTCGTGACGTTCGATGATAGGGCGTCCAGACACGCGTCGACTTTCGGGATCATCCCGCCGGTGATGATTTTCTCTTCTTTGAGCCTTTTCACGTCATCGCGCCTGATAGTGCTGATGAGGTTCTCGTCATCGTCCAGTATGCCCGGTACGTCCGTCAGGAGGATGAATTTTTCCGCATGAAGCGCCCCGGCAATGGCGCCGGCGGCCGAGTCGGCGTTGATGTTGTAGACGTTGCCGTCCTGCCCCACGCCCAGGGGCGCGATGACGGGAATGAACCCGCCGTCAGTGAGATGGTGGATGATGTCAGGCTTTATCGCCAGCACCTCGCCGACGCGCCCCAGATCATACTCCACGTCCTCGCCGCCGGGTCCTTTTCTGCTCATGATCAGTTTCTTCGCCGTCGTGAGGCCGGCGTCCGAGCCGGAAAGGCCCACGGCGTTCCCCCCGTGCCGGTTGATGAGCCTCACGATGCTCTTGTTCGTGGCGCCGGAGAGCACCATTTCCACGACGCCGACCGTTTCCTCGTCCGTCACCCGGAGGCCCTCGATGAACTCGCTGGTCTTGCCGATTTTCTTGAGCGTTTCGCCGATTTGGGGGCCGCCGCCGTGGACGACGACCACGTTGATTCCCACGTATTTGAGAAGCACGATGTCCTGGGCGAAGGGGGCGTGGAGCTCCGGCTGCACCTGGGCCGCGCCGCCGTATTTGACGACGATGGTCTTGCCCGCAAACTGTTGAATGTAGGGCAGCGCTTCAACCAGCGTCGCCGCCCTGTCTCTTGGTTCCATGTCCGAGCCTTCAAAAAGAAACAATAAAATACGGGTCTCTCGTCATAAGCCGAGAAATATACACTCCTCCGAAGCGCAAGGCCAAGGGGGAGGGGCAGAAGGTTTAGAGAATATAGCGGCTCAAGTCAAGGTCTTCGACGATGTCGGTGAGGCGTTCGCGCACGTAGGCGGCGTCTATCTCCACGTTTTCGCCGGACATCTCGGGCGCCCGGAAGGAAATTTCCTCGAGAAGCCGCTCCATGATGGTGTGGAGCCTTCTGGCGCCGATGTTCTCGGTCTGCTCGTTAATGCGGAAGGCGAAGTCGGCCACTTCCTTCACAGCGTCTTCCCCGAACGTGATGTTGACGCCCTCGGTCGCCAGAAGAGCCGGGTATTGGCGCACCAGCGCGTTTTCGGGTTCCTGCAGTATGCGGATGAAGTCGTCTCGGTCCAGGGAGTCGAGTTCCACGCGGATGGGAAAACGGCCCTGGAGTTCGGGCAGGAGGTCCGAGGGCTTGGCCATGTGGAACGCGCCCGCCGCGATGAAGAGGATGTGGTCCGTCTTCACCGGGCCGTACTTGGTCTGTACGGTGGAGCCTTCCACGATGGGCAGCAGGTCTCTCTGCACGCCTTCGCGCGAGACGTCGGGGCCGCCTCTGCCGTTGTTCTGGGCGGCGACCTTGTCGACCTCATCGAGAAACACGATGCCGGACTGTTCTGTGCGCTCGATGGCCTCGGCGTTCAGACTGTCCGGATCGATGAGCTTGTCCGCCTCATCCTGGGCGAGATACTCGAAAGCTTCGGGCACCTTCATGCGCCTGCTCTTGGAACCCTGGGGCATGAAGTTTCCCATGATTTCCTTCATGTTGATCCCGATCTGCTCCATGTCGCTCCCGCCCATGAAGTGGATTTCGGGGCCTTTGTCCGCGACTTCTATTTCAACTTCCCGGTCGTCGAGCTTGCCGTCGAGCAACAGGGCGCGAAACTTCTCCCGCGTCCGCTGATAGCTCTCCTCGCCGAGCGGGTCCTTGGATTGGCCGCGTTCGTCCATCGCGCCGAATCCGGGAGGATGCGGCAAAAGCATGTCGAGAAGGCGCTCTTCGGCCAGTTCCTGGGCTTTGGTTTTGTTGATATCGCGCTGTTCTTCTTGGACGATGTTTCGCGCCAGTTCGACGAGGTCGCGAATCATGCTCTCCACGTCCCGGCCCACGTAGCCCACCTCGGTGAATTTGCTGGCCTCGACCTTGATGAAGGGGCTTTTCGCGAGCTTGGCCAGGCGTCTTGCGATCTCGGTTTTCCCGACGCCGGTGGGGCCTATCATGATGATGTTCTTGGGCGCCACGTCCTCCGCCATCTCGGGCGGGAGTTGTTGTCTGCGCCAGCGGTTTCTGAGCGCAATCGCCACCGCCCGCTTAGCGTCTCCCTGGCCGATGACGTAACGGTCGAGTTCCTCGACGATTCGGGTAGGCGTGAGGTTTTCCATCATAGAGTTTCCACGGAAATGTTCTTGTTGGTGTAGACGCAGATGTCCGCTGCGATTTCCAGAGATTTTCTGACGATATCATCGGCGCTGAGGTCAGGCTCCAGACTCAGCATGCCGCGCGCAGCGGCGATGGCCATCGACCCGCCGCTGCCGATCCCGAGCACGCCGTCGTCGGGTTCGATGATGTCGCCCGTGCCCGAGAGGATGAGCGAAGTATTCTCGTCCGCCACCGCCATAAGGGCTTCGAGGCGGCGTAAGACCCTGTCCGTTCTCCAGTCCTTGCCCATCTCCACGGCGGCGCGGGACAGGTTTCCCCGGTATTCCTCGAGTTTGCCCTCGAAGCGCTCGAACAGGGCGATGGCGTCGGAAGCCGAACCCGCGAAACCGGCCAGCACTTTCCCGTCGCCGAGCTTTCGGATCTTCACGGCGCCGTGCTTCACCGCCGCGTTTCCCATGGTGACCTGCCCGTCTCCGCCCAGGGCCGTACGTCCCTGATAGCGCAGCGCGAGAATCGTCGTGGAGCGGATGATTTCACTAGGCGTCGTCATAAGTCATCCTCGTTCGTGTTTCATCTTCGCCCTGGGGTGCGCATCATCATATACGGCGCGCAGATGGGAGAAATCCACCTGCGTGTATCTTTGCGTCGTGGACAGGCTCGCGTGCCCTAAAAGTTCCTGAATCGATCTCAGGTCGGCCTCCTGGCTTTCCAGCAAATGCGTCGCCGCCGTATGGCGAAGGGCATGAGGTGTGAAATGATAGCTGAAACCGCCTTTTTTTTCATACGCGCGGAAGATGGAGCGCACGAAGGCCGGCGAAATCCTTTTGTTGCGCTTGTTGATGAAAAGAGGCGAGTCCTCGAGCGGGTCTGGTTCTATCTGCGCGAGATGGCCGGCTACGGCTTTGGCCGCCTCTTTGGTGATCGGTACGATTCTCTCTTTTCTCCCTTTACCGCGAACGCGGATGAGCCTTTCCGCCATGTTCAAGTCGGAGCGGTTCAGCCCCGTCAATTCGCTGACCCGCAGGCCCGAGCCGTAGAGAAGCTCGAAAATCGCCTTGTCCCTCACGCCTTCGGGGGTCGACGTGTTGGGCATTTCCATGAGGCGAACGGCGTCATCGACGGGCAGGAAGGTGGGCAAGGGCCTTTTTTCTTTGGGAGAGGGCACTTCGCCCGCCGGATCCGCCACGGAGAGGCCCTCTCGCCTCAAGAAGCGAAACAGGCTGCGTATGGTTGACAGATGCCGGTTCACGGTCGTCGCAGATACTCCCTTGCGGTATAAAAATCCGAGGTAGCCGCGGACGGCCAGCGAATCGATTTTGTCCAGCGGAACCGGCTTTTGCGCCCAATCGGTGAGAAATTCATCGAAGTCTTTCAAGTCCGACGCGTATGCGCGAACGGTGTGTTCCGAGCCGTCGCGCTCATCGCGCAGATGTGCTTCAAACAACTCCCGGGCTTCGCTCAGACTGTTTGTGAGGCGAATTTGTTTCGCCATTGCTCCAGATCCTCGATAGCGCGATTGGTGACGTGTTTTTTCCTGAATTTTTTGGGAACGCGCTTTTCCAGGGGCGGAAAGAGGCCGAAGTTGATGTTCATGGGCTGGAAATTTCTCGGATTCGCTTCGATGATGTAACGGTTCAAGGCGCCGAGCGCAGTTGTTGCGGGCGGGGGAGTGATGGGTTCCCCCTGTATGGTCGCTGCTGTGTTGATCCCGGCGACAAGGCCGATGGCGGCCGATTCGAGGTATCCTTCCACGCCGGTGAGTTGGCCCGCCATGAAAATATGCGGGTGACGCTTGAGTTGCAAGGTAATACGCATCAGGCGCGGCGCATTGATGTAGGTGTTTCGGTGCAGGCTTCCGTAGCGCAGAAAACGCGCATTCCCGAGAGCGGGGAGTGTTGAGAAGATGCGTTTTTGCTCCGGGTAGCGCAGCCGGGTCTGAAAACCCACCATGGAGAAATAATCTCCCGTCAAATCCTCGCGTCTGAGTTGCGCGACCGCGCAGTATGTCTCTCCCGTTTCGGGATGCTCCAGTCCCACGGGCTTCATCGGCCCGAACGCCAGGGTGTCTTTTCCGCGGGCGGCCATTTCTTCGAGAGGGAGACAGCCCTCGAAGTAGATAGCGCGCTCGAATTCCCGGAGGGGGATTTTCTCGCCGACGAGGAGATCCTCGACGAATTGGTAATACTGTGTTTCGTCGAGACCCAGGTTGAGATAGTCGCCCTCGCCGCCTTCTTCGTTGCCCTTTCCGTAGCGCGAGCCCATGAACGCTACCGACATGTCGATGCTGTCCGCGTACACGATGGGCGAGATGGCGTCATAGAAATACAGATACTTGCCTTGCGTCAGCCGGGCGATTTCGGCGGAAAGGGAATCGCTCGTCAGCGGGCCGGTGGCGACGATGGTGAGAGTCTTATCCTCCAAATCACGGATTTCTTCTCTGTGGATGGTGATTCGCGGTTCGTTTTCGATCGTTTCGGTGATCGTCTTGCTGAAAGACGCCCGGTCGACGGCCAGCGCGAGGCCTGCGGGAACCCGGCAGGAATCCGCGCCTAGGAGGATGAGCGAATCGAGTTTTCGCATCTCTTCCTTCAGAAGGCCCGAGGCGTTTTCCACCGAATTCGAGCGAAAAGAATTCGAGCAGACGAGTTCGGCCAACCCGCTGGTTTCATGGGCGGGCGTTTTCTTGTGCGGACGCATCTCGTAGAGGTCGACTTCGACGCCCCGCCTGGCTGCCTGCCAGGCGGCTTCACAGCCCGCAAGGCCACCGCCGATGATCCGCAGTCTCTCGCTCAAGCCGAGGCCTCCTGGGCGGGAGCGTTTTTCGAGGCTTCCATCCGCTCGACGAGTTCAGGAGGGCATTCTACCGCATATCCGCACTCTTTTTGTGGACAGACGAGTTGGTTCCCGTTCTTTTTGGTCGTCTTGATGGTAAGGATGGGGTTCCCGCAAGAGGGGCAGGGCTGTGCCACGGGCCAATCCCAGGCGACGGTCTTGCATTCAGGGAAGCGGCTGCACCCGTAAAATGGCTTTCCGGTGCGGCGGGAGCGCCGCTCCACCAACTCGCCTCCGCAGCCTGCACGGGGACAAGGCACACCGGTCGGCCTGGGAGTCTTAGCGGCTTGTCCATTGCCGAGCGCCTTTCTTTTCTTGTGCGTATCCGGGGATGCCGTGCAGGAGAGATATATCCCAAAGGGACCGCGTTTCGCCTGCATGGGCGCGCCGCACTCCTCGCAAGGCTGGGCGATTTCCTCGATGCGGGACATCTCTTCCGCCGCTTCCGGCTCTGACTCGCTTTCGGTGGGGATATTCTCCGAATAACGACACTCCGGGTATCCCGAGCAGGAGATGAACCAGCCGTTTCTGCTGAATTTCTTCACCAACTCGCGCTCGCATTCCGGGCAATTTCTGCCGATGGGTTCTCCTTTCGTCTTGAGATTCGGCAGTTCCTTTTTGGCTATCTGAATTTTCCTGTCGAAGTTGTCGTAAAAATCTTTCATCACGGGCAGCCAAGGCGTCGTGCCATTCTCGATGTCATCCAGATATTTTTCCATCTTCGCCGTAAAGCCCACGTCGATCTGATCCGGAAAACCCCGGATGAGGAGACGGTTCACCTCCCGGCCAAGGGAGGAAGGCGTGAATTGTCTGCGCCTTCTTTCGATGGTGACGTATTTGCGCTTCTCCAGCGTGTCCAGGATGCTCGCGTATGTGCTCGGGCGGCCTACGCCGTCTTCCTCCAACTCCTTCACCAAAGAGGCTTCCGTATAGCGCGGCGGAGGCTGTGTGAAATGCTGCTCGGGAGTGACGCCGGTGGGAGCGGATTCGGATTTCACGAGCGATAGAGGGTCGCCGTCTTCCAGAGGCGGCAGAAGCCTGTCTTCCCCGGAATTGGATGGCTTGGCTTTCGGGGTGTCCGCGCCGATCCGGGGCTCAAAATTGGTTTCATATACCCTCAAGAAACCTTTGAATTTTAATACGGAACCACTCGCCCGCAGCAGAAGTTCTTCTTCCTCCGCGCTCCTCGCCTCTTGAGGGTCGAGGGTGATATCCACGCTCGTTTGATCGTAGACGGCCGGCGCCATCTGGCTTGCGAGGAAGCGCCTCCAGATGAGGCTGTAGAGGGAGTATTGCTCTGGCTTGAGGAAAGCGCGCACCTTCTCGGGCGTGAGCCCGACGTCGGTGGGCCGAATCGCCTCGTGCGCGTCCTGGGCCGTCTCACTCGTCTTGAAGACGTTTGGTTTTCCGGGAAGGTGGTCTTGCCCGTATTCCGCCTCGATATAAGCGCGCGCCGCGACGATGGATTCGGGCGCCAAGCGCACGGAATCCGTCCTCATATAGGTGATGAGGCCGACGTTTCCCGCTTCGCGTCCTAAATTCACCCCTTCATACAATGATTGAGCGATGCTCATGGTCTTTTTTGCGCCATAACGCAGTTTGCTGGAACTCTCTTGCTGGAGGGTGCTGGTAATGAAAGGAGCGGGCGGTCTGCGTCGACGCTCTTTTTTCTCGACCCTGGAAACCCGCAAGCCGGCACTCGCTATTTTCCCCGCCAGTTCCGTCGCTCTGGATTCATCCGGTATTTCGGCTTCTTTCCCGTCGATTCGGTGCAGTTTGGCTTCAAACGGTGGCTCAAAGCCTGTTTTTTCCAGATCCGCCGTGATGCTCCAGTATTCTTTCGGCTCGAAGGCCTCTATCGCGTCTTCTCGCTCGCATATCAGTTTGAGCGCTACCGACTGCACCCGGCCCGCACTGAGGCCGAATGCCACCTTGTTCCAGAGTATTTCGCCGGAGAGTTTGAAGCCAACGATTCTGTCCAGCTTTCGGCGGGTTTCCTGCGCGTCCACTTTTCTCTGATCGATTCGACCGGGTTTCGAGAGCGCTTCCTGCACCGCCCGTTTCGTGATCTCATTGAACGTCACCCGATAAAATTCGCTTTCGGCTCCGGAAGCCCCGAGGAGTTCCTGAATATGCCAGGCGATGGCCTCACCCTCGCGGTCCGGGTCCGGGGCCAGATAAATCTCCTTCGCCGCCGTAGCCGCCTTGCGCAACTGATCTATGGTCTTGGATTTTCCCTGAATGACGCCGTAATCGGCCTTGAAATCGTTGTGAACGTCTATCCCCATTTTGCGCTCACCCGTTTTTCGCAAATCCCGCACATGGCCCCGCGATGCGAGGATATCGAAATCCGCACCCAGGAATTTCTGGATGGTGCGCACCTTCGTCGGTGATTCCACGATGAGAAGTTTGGACGCGGATTTCCCGGCTCTCGGGCCGCCGGAGCCACTTTTCCGGACACTTCTCCCGGCCGAAGAGCGCTTCGAGGCTATTTTGTTCGGTGTTTTTTTGTCGTTCATTGACTTTCTCGCGCCCACTGGCTGCTTTTCGGGGCGCCATCTGCGGGGGAATTTTCCTGGTGAGCGGCTATTGTT
This sequence comes from Nitrospinota bacterium, assembly GCA_026706735.1. Classification (GTDB taxonomy): domain Bacteria; phylum UBA8248; class UBA8248; order UBA8248; family UBA8248; genus Bin107. The sequence continues at coordinate 8,011 of JAPOYD010000060.1, forward strand.
TCCCGATTTGCAATCGTTTGCATTTCGCGGGCGAATTCCTCAAATCTGAGTTTCCCCATCGACGAGCGGGCCGATCCTCTTGTCATGTGACCCGTTCGTACGCTCCTGAGTTCGTTTGTCTCACGAGGCCTTCCAGCTCCAGACGCAACAAGGCGGATGAAACTTCCTGCGCCGGCAGACCTCGCTTTTGAGTCAGTGCTTCTATGGTGCTGTCTCCATTCTCCAGCAAGAGCAAAAGCGCGTTTTCATCATCCGTGAGATTCGCTTGCCGTGTCACCTTTGGAACTTCTCTGACTTCGCTTTTTTCGGGACCCAATCCCTTGACTCGAATGTGCGCTGGATTATCTAGCATATTTCGGGCGTACTCGGGAAGAGCGTTGATGATGTCATCCGCGTTTTCCACCAGGTGCGCTCCCTCTCTGAGGAGGTAATGGCAGCCGGTGCTTTTCCGGGTATGAACGGATCCCGGCACGGCCATCACCTCGCGTCCTTGTTCGAGCGCCAGCCGGGCGGTCAGAAGCGCACCGCTTCTTTGCGCCGCCTCGACGACGACCGTCGCCAGGGACAAACCGCTGATGAGCCGGTTTCTCCTGGGGAAATTCTCTTTTCTCGGCTGAGCGCGAAGGTGAAATTCAGATATCACGGCCCCGTGGGCGGCGATCTCCTGTCTCAACTCCTTATGGTCAGCCGGATAGTTCTGGGTCAAACCGCACCCAAGGACGGCAATGGTTCTTCCTCCTGCCTCGAGCGTGGCTTTGTGGGCTTCCGCATCGACCCCGTAGGCCATTCCGCTTACGATGGTGACTCCCTTTCTGGAGAGGTCGGCCGCAAGCTGTCTCGCCACCCGCCTTCCGTAGTCCGTCGGGCGTCGCATGCCGACGATGGCGACGGCAAGGCGATCCGTTTCAAGGATTTCCCCTTCGGTGAAAAATGCGCCCGGCGGGGCGTAAATCTCGCGCAGGGATTCAGGATACCGGGCGGAATCGCGCGTGATGACAGTTGTGTTCAGTTTCGATGCCTCTTGACGGATTCTGGCGGCCAGATCGGTTGGAGAATCCTTTTCGAGAACTTCACGCGCCTTTCTGCCGCAAAGGCGAGCGAAGACGTCGAGGGGCGCTTCCAGAGCATCCGCAGGGTGGGCAAACGATTCCGTCAGTCGATTCAGGCGCTCGGGCGTCATGCCCGGTAGGGTCTGCAAGACGAGCCAGGCATCGGCTTCGCTCAAAGAATATCGGTTCTCGGAACGCGCCATGGGATTGGGGGTGCTCATTCACGATCTCCGGCTTTCGTGAACCCTGAACCCATAACATGGGTTCCGCATCTCCTGTCAAGATGCTGGAAAAGTTCAAGGCGAGGGGAGTAAGGCTTATTTTTTGTCATCAGGTTTTTTTCGTGTGAAATGCCGGAGATTTTGGAGTTGGACCCTCGCTTTTTTCGATATTGGGTGCGAGGGGAAACTTTCCACCAGTTTTTCAAATTCAAGCGTTGCATTGAGGGGGAAGTTCCGCCGGATATAGGCGAGCCCTCGTTTGTAATAGGCGTCCGGAACTTTCCGGCTATTGGGGTATCTTGTGATGAGGTTGAGAAACTCGTCCAGCGCCTCGGGGTATTGTTTGAGGGCGTAGTAGGCTTCTCCGAGCCAATACTGGGAATGAGCAGCCAACTGACTTTTGGGGAACAGGCGCAAGAAAAGGCGAAATCCGCGAATAGCCGCCTCGGTCTTCCCGTCCCGGACGGCGCGATAGGATTTATTGTATAGCGCCTGCGGAGTGATTGACGCGCGTCCAGGTTTTTTCGGCGTTGCGGGCGGCTTGCCGGGCGCGGGCTTGGGTGTTCTCATCGGTCGTCGCGGCGGCGAGGAAGCCGGGAAACTCCTTGCGATGATGTTTTCCCGCCTCAGCCTTTCCAGGGTGGCTCCCAAAGAGTTGTTTTTCTGTTTGAGGCCACGGATTTCCTCATTAAGCCTCTCGATTTTCCTGGCGGATTCGGACACTCGAGTCTCAAGACGCGCATTGCGTTCTTTGGCGGCGGACAGTTCTTTTTCAAGCGTCTTCAAGCCGGAAGCACGCTGTGGCGCCTCTGAAGGGGCCGCTCCTGGATTGAGTTGGGGGAAGTTGGCACACCCCGCCATGAACATAGTGAATGCCAATGCGCATACACTCCGCCGCATGTCATCTATCCTCAGGGCGGCAAAATCACAGAAAAAACGCAGGGCACCTCGTTATATGCGGACGACCTCGAAGCCTTCGCGATGCAATTCGGCGTCGCCTTTGATGACGAGTTGTATGTTGAGCAGGCTTTCGAGTTCTTCCACGTGTCTTCTTTCTTCATCGAGGAGAAGATCCACAACCTCGGGGTGGACGTTGATGAGGAATTTTGCGGCATCCTTGTGTGCTCTTCTCATCCGGCGCACTTCCCGCATGGCTTCGTAGCTCACCGAAATCGCGGATTTCACTTGGCCACGACCTTCACAATAGGGGCACGCGGTGCAGAGTGTTCTCTGGATGCTGTCACGAACACGTTTTCGGGTCATCTCGACAAGCCCCAGTTCGCTTATCTTCAAGATGTTGGTGCGCGAGCGGTCTTTTCTGAGCTCTTCTTTGAAGGTGTTGAATACTTTGTCCCTGTTCTCTTCTTTTTCCATGTCGATGAAATCGACGATAATGATTCCGCCCAGATTGCGCAGGCGCAATTGGGCTACGATTTCCCGCACCGCCTCAAGATTGGTTTCGAGAATCGTCTCCTCCGGGCTCTTCTTGCCCACGAATCGTCCGGTGTTGACGTCGATCGTCGTAAGCGCCTCGGTCTGATCGATCACGATATAGCCGCCGTTCCTGAGCCACACGCGCTGCCCGAGCGCGCGTTCGAGTTCGAGTTCGACGCCGAAATAATCGAATATCGGTTCATCGCCGTCGTAGTGCTGGAGTTTTGGAACCAGGTGCGGATAGTAGTTTTGCAGGAATTTCCTGGTCTTCTGGTATTGCTCCTTGTCGTCGATGATCATCCGGCCGACGGAAGAATTGAACAAGTCCCTGACGGTCCGCTCTATGATGTTCAAATTCATGTGAATCCGGGATGGGGCGGAAGCCGAGTCGTTTTTGACCAAAATATCTTCCCAAAGCGCGTGCAGGAAATTCACGTTGGCTTCGATGTCCTGGGCCGGCATGGTTTCACTCGCCGTGCGCACGATGTATCCGGCTCCCGGTTGACGGTTTTTGCGTACCAGTTTCTTGAGCCTTTTTCGCTCATCTTCGTTTTCGATTCGCCTGCTGATGCCGATTTGCTTGATCGTAGGCATGTAGACCACGTATCGGCCTGGCAGGGTGATATAGCTCGTAAGTCGAGAGCCTTTGGTGCCCAGGGGTTCTTTGCTGACCTGGACGATGACGTCCTGGCCGTCTTTCAGCAGGTCTTCTATGTGCCGGTCTTCTTTATCCCAACGACGCGAACGTTTGCCGATGAGGGTGCGCTGAGAACCATTCTGCTGCTCGTAATCGCCGTTGTCGTGTTCATCTCCGTTGCCGAAGTCATTGCCGTCAAAATCCAGGTCATCGTCGTCATCCGCCTGTTCGGCCGCGAGTTTTCTGTAATTCTCGATGGACTCGATGGTATCCACGTCGCTTACGTAGAGAAAGCCCGCTTTTTCCAGCCCGATGTCTACGAACGCCGCCTGCATTCCAGGCAGCACTTTCGTCACTTTTCCCTTATAGATGTTGCCGACGATGCTCTTGCCGCTTTCGCGTTCGATATAAAGCTCGGCCGCTACTCCGTTTTCAAGCAGAGCGATACGTGTCTCGAACGGCTCGGCGTTGACGACGATTTCAGACGGCATGATCTATTGCGCGGGACGCTCCCGCTCTCCAGTGGACGGCGATTTTCCGAATCCGGGCCCTTAGGCATGCCTCGGGAGACAACCCGAAGCATCTTGCGAGTATTTCCGTTACCTTCGGTTTCACGCCGTCTCCATAGCGTAGCGTAAGATGCAGGCGAATGACGGCGTGCGTCGATGGTTCGAACGTAAACCGAGCGATGGATGGCCGCGCGTCGAATTGTTTTATCTTTCCTTTGTGTTCGCGTGTTATTTCAATGCTTTTCTCGTCCATGAACTCTTCGATAGTGGTTTCGATTCGCGCATCCTGCGTTTCATACGAGTCCAGGTCTTTTCGCAACAAGGAAATTTCATAGGTCGCCGCGCTGAGCGCATTGGCGGACGAAGGCGTTTTCCCCACGATGCGCCATCCAGAACGGGGCTTGAGGCCTCGCGGGAGTTCTCGTTTCAGGTTTTTGAACAAATCACCCAACCGGATTTGTCCGTCGACCTCCAAAAGCGAGAAATCCACCACTTCGGCGCAGCTTTCCACCCCTACGGGCAATGCATGAGAGAAAACAATTTTGGGATGCGGGTTGAAGCCTTTGGAGTGTTCGAGGCGATAGCCTGCGCGCTGAATGGCGCGGATGAAGGTTCTCAGAATCTCCAGGTGACTCAAAAAGCGCAGGTCCCCGGACTTTTCGTAGATAAACCTGAATTTGCGGATGGGCGCGTCGGGCTGTTCCTCGCCGAGGCCGGGATTGTCCTCGTGTGCGCCCTCGAAGCCCACCGGAACGGGGCCGGATTCCCGGGCGACGCTCTTGCGCCTCCTTTGTCTGGGGCGGTGCGGCGCAGGCCGGGCCTTGGCGATTGCGAGCTCCACCGGCTCGCCGGGAGAGATATCCAGCCCGGGCGGCAAATCCGCCGCCTGAACCATGCCGCTAGCCTGGATGGGCGCGTTGATGACCGGGAGAGGGGAATTCTCAAGCGGCAGGGGTTTTTCGTAGTGGTATTTGATGCCCTTGTATTTATCCAGAATCCCGCATTGGCCGCACGCCTCGTAGCGGCAATCGCCGATGGTGACCTCGCGCAGGGAACGCTTCCAGTCGGCGAGTTGGTACTCCTTCGTCACCCCGCAGTCGAGGTGGTCCCAGGGTAGCGGGACGTCTTCCGGTATTTCGCGGTATGCGTACCATTCCGGGTCGAGGCCATGCTCATCGAAGGCGGCCATCCACTTCTCGTAATCGAAAAACTCCATCCAGCCGTCGAATTTGCATCCCATGTCGACCGCCGTCTCGATGACGTCCGCCTGGCGGCGGTCGCCTTTCGAGATGACCGCCTCCAGAAAACTGTGCTCGGGGTTCGACCAATGCAGCTTGATCCGCCGATCGGGCACCGCCCGCTTGATGAAATCGAGTTTCGCCTTGATTTCCTCTTTCGTGTTCTGGGGAAACCACTGGAACGGCGTATGGGGTTTCGGCACGAAAGTGGAAAGGCTGACGTTGATGAAGCGGAACGGTTCGCCCGTTTTTCGCGAGCGCATCTTCATGCAGGACATGAGCATGTTCGCCATTTCCTGCAGGTCGTCGAAATTCTCAGTAGGAAGACCGAGCATGAAATAGAATTTCACGCCCGGCCAGCCGGTATCGAGGATGTCCTGAAGGTTTCTCTTGAGGTCCGCTTCGGTCAGCACCTTGTTGATGACGTTGCGCAGGCGCTCGCTTCCCGCCTCCGGAACCAGGGTGAAGCCCGTGCGGCGCACCCGCGCAATCTGGGCCAGGAGATCCGGGCTCATCGCTCCGACGCGGAGCGACGGCAGGGAGATGGAGGTCTGCATGGGGGCGAGGCGCTCCATCATGCGGGGGACAAGGCCCTTCAGGGGCTGATAATCGGCGATGCAAAGCGATGAGAGGCTGATTTCCTCATAACCCGTGTTTTTGAGGGATTCCTCGGCGAGTTCGAGAACTTTGTGCGGGTCCCGATCCCGAACGGGGCGATAGACCATCCCTGCATGACAAAAACGGCATCCCCTCGTGCATCCGCGCTGCACCTCGAGCGTCACCCGGTCGTGCACCACCTGGGTGTAGGGGATGACGGGCTGCGTGGGGTGGGGCGAGTCGTTCAAATCCTCCAGCACACGCGCCAGAACGGGTTCTTGATGCCCGCTGACGTGATGGAAACCTCGCACCTCGCCATCAGGCTCGTGTTCAACCATATAGCGGCTCGGGACGTAGATGCCGTCAATCTCCTCCAGCATCTCGAGCAGCGTTTCTCTGGGCGCGCTTGTTTCCCGCCAATTTTCGTGAGTCTTGATGACCTCGGGGAAAAGTTCCTCTCCGTCTCCGAGGGCGACGGCGTCGAAGAAAGGCGCCATCGGCTCTACGTTGAACGTCACGGGACCGCCTGCGATGACGAGCGAGTCTTCTCTCCGCCTTTGAGCGGTTCGCCTGGGGATGCCGGCCAGATCGAGCAGCAAGACGATGTTGCTGGCGGCCAGTTCGTAGAGAAGCGATATTCCCAGTATATGGAACTGCCGGACGGGCGTTCGGCTCTCCAGCGTGGTCAGGAGCGCGTTTTTGCTTCTCAGGATGGTTTCGAAATCATCCCAGGGAAGAAAAACCCGCTCGGCGGCGACGTCTTCGTCTTCGTTCAATAGGTGATAGAGTATGCGGATGCCGTTGTGCGACATGCCGACTTCGTAAGTATCCGGGAAGACGAGGGCAATACGATTCCTGACCCTGGCGAGGTCTTTGTGGATCGAATTGACCTCGTTGCCCAGATAACGCGAAGGTTTCTGGACGAAGGGGAAAACGTCCCGTGCGTAGTCTAAATTCATTGTAATCAACCTGTTAAAGCCTCCCGCCATATGCGAGGAGGCATATTTTCAATTTTTGTTCCCCGACCTGCGCCTTTTTGGGGGTCTGGGCGAACCAATCCCTTATAATGACGGAAACGAAAGAAATTGGCAACCGAGGTATATGGGGGATGTGTGCCGTCTCGTTTCCTGGCGAATGTTCCCGTATAGTGGTCATCAGATTTGAACGATTGCGTTTTGCCGTAATTCAGTTTAGCAGGTATTTTCTCAAAGTGTTTCCGGGAGATATGATTCTGCGAATTCTTGACCACTTCTAATCGACTCAGGGAGTTTCGCTGATGGAGCCGATGAATTTCCTGCTCTTGATGGATGATGAGCACACCCAGCAAACCTTGGGTTGCTATGGCCACCCACTCGTGAAAACGCCGAACATCGACGCGCTCGCTGCGGCGGGCACGCGGTTTGAGAGCGCCTATACGAACTGCCCCATCTGCGTGCCGGCCCGCGCGAGTTTCGCCACGGGCAAGTATGTGCATGAAATCAGCGCCTGGGACAATGCTCATCCCTACGAGGGAGAGCCGCCGAGCTGGGGTCATCGCCTTCAGGAAGCCGGCGTGAGAACCACCTCGATCGGCAAGCTCCATTACCGAAGCGCCGAGATCCCCGTGGGTTTCGACGAGCAGCTCATCCCCCTGCATCTGCCCAAAGGTGGAATAGGTGATATCCACAGCGCGGTTCGCGATGAGAAGGGCCTGCCTCCCAGGAACAATCCGGAGTGGATGGCCGAGCGCATCGGGCCGGGAGACTCGAAATACATTGCATATGACGCGCGAATCACGGATTTGGCCTGCGAGTGGATAGCTCACGAAGCGCCCAAACACGACGAGCGGCCCTGGGCGTTGTTCGTCTCCCTGACGTGCCCTCATTTTCCATTCATTGGGCCGCCCGAGTTCTACGAACACTACCCGCTGGAAGACATTCCCCTGCCCAGGCCGCATCCTTCGGGTGGTTACGATTGGCACCCGTGGATTGCGGCGCTTCATGAATGCGCCCCGTACGATATTTATTTCGATGACCACAAGCGCCGCGTCGCTCTGGCGTCTTATTTCGCCATGATCAGTTTTGTGGATTCGAACGTTGGAAAAATCCTGAACGCTTTGGAGGAATCGGGTTTCAGTGAGAATACGCGGGTGCTCTTCGCCAGCGATCATGGGGACAATCTGGGCGAGCGCGGTCTTTGGGGAAAATCCACCATGTATGAGGAATCGGTCGCCGTGCCTCTCATCGTCTCAGGCCCGGACCTTCCGAGGGGCAAGGTATCGCGAACGCCGGTCTCGCTTATTGATCTTTATCCCACAGCGCTCGGTTGCGCAGGTTTGCTTGAGAGCGGCGAGGAAGCGCGGCTGCATGGCGATTCCATGTTCCGGATCGCGAATGAACCCGATGACCCCGAGCGAGAGATTTTTAGTGAATTCCACGCGCTCGGAGCCAAGACGGGATTGTTCATGATTCGCCGCGGACGCTACAAGTATATCCATTACGTGGGGCACGAACCCGAACTCTTCGATCTGGAGACCGACCCCGAAGAGCGCCGCGACATCTCCAGGAGCCCAGCGCACCAATCCATTCTCTCGGAGCTTGAAGCGTGCCTTTTTCGCATCCTTGACCCCGATGAGGTGGACAGGCGCGCAAAAGCGGAGCAGGCGGCGCTGGTCGAGCAGCACGGCGGGCGCGACGCCGTGATCGCTATCGGGAACAGTTTCGCGTCTCCGCCCCCGGGAGAGAAGGAGTACGGGGAATAGGGGGAGGTCAACCGAACATGGGAGTGAGGCTTTTTCTTCTCATGCTGACGTTCAAGACCAGACCGATGGCGATGAAAGACGAGATGGAGGCGCTCCCCCCGTAGCTGACCAGGGGAAGCGGAATTCCGACGATCGGCATCAGGCCGAGCGTCATCCCGATGTTGAAGATGATGTAGAGGAAAAATGCCGTGGTGATGCCTACGGCGAGAAGGGCGCCTTCCTTGTCGGCGGCGTTCAGCGCCGCGCTCAGACACCGCAGAATAAAAATGAAGAACAAAGCCAACACCGTGACGCTGCCGATGAAACCCAGTTCTTCGCTTAGTACGGAGAATATGAAATCGGTGTGTTTCTCCGGCAGGAAATGAAGCCTGCTCTGTGTTCCCTGCAGAAGTCCTTTGCCCCAGATTTCTCCGCTGCCGACGGCGATGATGCTTTGCATGCTCTGGTAGCCGGCTCCCAGGGGGTCGGCGTCCGGGTTGAAAAGCGTCAAAATGCGGCGGCGCTGATATTCCTTGAGAAAAAACCAGCCCAGCGGCGCGCACGCGATTGCCACGCTTCCGATGGTGAGCAGGACTCTTTTTTTGACGCCAACGGCGAGGATCATCGCTCCTGCTATCAGGAAAACGGTGAGCCCGGTGCCCAAATCGGGCTGTCGGACGATCAGCAGCGCAGGCGCGAGCGCCAGAATGAATGCCGGGATGAGTTCCTTGAAGCCCATGGGCTCTTCTTCTTCGCGAGAGCCGAAATATCTGGCCAGCACGAGAATGACCGCCAGACGCGCAAGTTCGGAGGGTTGCAGACGTAAGGGGCCGAAAACGAGCCAGCGTTTCGCGCCGTAGACCACATGCCCGGTGAAGAGGACTGCGATGAGCAGAGCGATGACAAGGGCGTAAAAAAGATAGGCCCATCGCGTAAAGAAGCGGTAGTCGAAAAAGAGGATACAGAGCAATACGCATAATCCGATGGATGACCACAGCGCTTGTTTGAGGTGCAGGGAATTTTTCAGGAAAACGGGATTGGAATGAATGGCGCTGTAGATCATGAAGATGCCCGTCAAACTGAGCAAAAGTGTGGCGAGAACGAGCAGCCAGTCCATCTGCGAGACGGCTCGCCGAAAAGGGGATGATTGAGAAGGAGCGATGCCTGTCATCTACGCGCTCTTGGAACCCGGTTGCGCGGAACAAGCCGTTTTTCTTCAGTCGTTTTGTTCGAAGCCAGAATCTGTTGTTCGTTTTTCGTGAGATAAAAGGAAATGAGTTCTTTTGCGTATGGGGCGAAAAAAGACCCCGGTCTGCCGGCGTTTTCTCCCAAAATGGCGATCGCAATGGTGGGGTTTTCGTAAGGTGCGAAAGCGACGAACCAGCTGTGGTCCCGGAATTTACGCGGCAATTCTTCGGGTTTTCTTTTGCGGCCCGTGTATTTGAGGTCGACGGTTTGGGCGGTGCCCGTCTTGCCGGCCACAAAGATATCGGGCACCTGGGCTTTTTTCGCAGTGCCCTTTTTGCCATGGACGGCTTCTTTGAGCCCTTCTCGAACCTTCCGGAAAATTTTCTGGGATATCGGGATTTTGCGAATGAGTCGGGGCCTGGATTCGAAGAGCGGCTTGCCATCGGGGCTCAGCACTTTTTCCACGACGTAGGGTTTCCACAGATTACCGCCGTTCGCCACGGTGGCGATGAGGTTGGCGGCCTGCATGGGCGTAATGAGATTGAAGCCTTGCCCGATGGATACGCTGATCGTCTCGCCCTCATACCATCTTTCCTTGAATCGACGGCGCTTCCAGGCATCCGATGGTACGAGACCTCCTTTTTCAACGGCTCCGAAGCCGGTAGGCGAACCTAGGCCGAACATGCGCGCGTAATGCGCGATTCTCTTGATGCCCAGTTTTTGGCCGTTCGTGTAGTAGTAAACGTCGCAACTCTGGGCCAGGGATTGGACGAAGTCTATAGGCCCATGCCCTCCTTTTTTCCAGTCTTGAAATATCCTTTTTCCGAATGGAAATGAGCCGTGACAAAGGACTTTTTCATCGGAGCGCGCGATTTTCTCGTTCAGAATCGCGAAACCCATCACGATTTTGAAAATCGAGCCGGGAGGGTATTGGCCTCGGATTGCGCGGTTCTCGAGCGGTTTCAGGGGGTCTTGCATGAGGCCTTTCCAGTCTTTGGCGTCAATGCCGCCGGCAAAGATGTTGGGGTTGAAGGATGGCTTGCTCACCATGGCCAAAATCGCGCCGTTTGAGGGGTCAAGAATGACGATGCTGCCCTCATGCGCTTCGAACAATTCTTCCGCCTTTTTCTGGAGTTCCATGTCAATCGTCAGATAGACGTTGTTCCCCGCTTTTTCCACAAATGGGCGGACGATGCGCAACTCTCTTCCGTAGGCGTCCACCTCCACTTGTTTGAAGCCGCTTTGCCCGCGGAGGAATCTTTCCTGGGTTTGCTCGACTCCGTATTGGCCGAGCAGGTCTCCCTGCCGGTAGTTTCGTTTTTTCAGGCGTTGCAGCTGGCGGTTGCTGACCTCTCCCATATAACCCAGAAGATGGCTCGCCTTCTCTCTTGAAGGGTATTGCCTGAGAGGCGTTACCTGAACGAATACGCCGGGATAATCGGGTTTGTGCTCTTCCAGGAAGGCCATGGTTTTGCGGCTGATGTCCGCCTTGATCAGAAACGGCCGGAAAGGATTCGCAAGCCGGGTTCTTTTGTAGAGTTCCTGAAATGGTTGTTCCGTGATCTCGGACAGCAGCCGAATCGTCTGTCTTAGTTTTTTTACATTTTCCCGAATGAGATAAATGTTGAACGACGCGCGGTTGTCGGCAAGAAGTTCTCCTTTCGAGTCGAACACCATGCCCCTGGGGCTTTGCACGAGGCGGTAGGCGATCCGGTTGTCTTCGGATAGGGTTCGGAATTTTTCGCCCTGGATCACCTGAAGGTTCCAGAGTCTGATGAACAGGCCGAGAAGAATGAGGCTGAAACAGATGCCGAAAATGAGAACACGCCGCTTGAGCGCGTCACTCGTCGCGGGATTTGAGTTGAATGGCCACTCTTTCATCTCAGGTTCTCTCCGGGTAGGGCGTGTCCGCCTCGGATGGTAGCACCTTTTCCTCCATCTTACCCAGAAGACTGATGACAAACGGCGCCAAAACGACGTTCAAACCCGCCGTCTTGATTGAATCCATCCAATAAGTGATGGGCAGCAGTTGTGAGGGAACGAATATTTGCACGAGAATGAAAGAAAATAAAATGTTGAATATCGAAGCGAAAAACACCACCGCGCAGTGAAACATGACGAAGCGCGCTGTCATATTGGGTGTCAGGCCGCCCGTATAATGGCCAATCAGCCCTTTGAGTAGCGCGTTGAAGCCCAGCAAGCCTCCTGAGAGCACGTCCTCGAAAATTCCGAGGCTGAATCCTCCTATCAGGCCCGTTTCCCTGTTACGATTCAAACCCAGGTAAATTGTCGTAAGAAGCATGGCGTCTGGCCTGGCGCCTATCCAGATCGAGAAATAATCCGCCACAGAAGTGTGCAGGACGATTGTTAGAATAGCTAGTATAATGTAAAATAAAACAATCATTTCCAGGGATTTTCCTTTGGCTTCGTCATCAGGAGCAGCACCTCTTCCAAATTGGAAAAATCCACAATCGCCTTGGCCTTTATATTCGGGAACAGCCCTCTGACTTCTGCGATTTCCGTTATATGGGCCACGGGGAGTCCTTTGGGAAAAATGCCCCCCAACCCGGAGGAAATGAGCAGGTCTCCACGCTTCATTTCCGCGTGGAACGGCATGTAGCGCACCTCGCTCTCTCCTTCCGAGGAGATGGCGAAAACCCCTTGCGTGCGCGCGCGCTGGGCGATGACGTTGACGGCGCTTCTCGAATCGAGCAGGGTCAATACTTGGCTCACGTTGTTCCCTACACGGGTAATTCTTCCCACGAGGCCCTCCTGCTGCATGACTGGCATATTCTTGCGCACGCCATCTTGCGAGCCAAGGTCAACCAGAAGCGATTCTCCATAGATGCTCCTGTTGCGAGCCACAATCCGGGCGAGACGAACAGGCGTCTCCTGATTCTTGGAAGCGGCAAGCAATTTCTCCAGCCGCGCGATTTTCGACTTCAACTCCTGTATCTGCGCATGATTCGCTCTGAGCGATTGCAGTTTTTGTTTCAACACGATGTTTTCTTCATGCGCATTCTTGAGGAGCAGGTATTTTTGCCAGAGCTCGACCGACCATTTCCTGGGGATGTCGGCGACTCGGATGGTCGATCCGACGAGGGAGAGAAGTGCTCTTTCAATCAAGGTGGATTGTCCCCGAAAGCGCACACTCAGCGTCATGAGCGTGAAGCAGACGACAAACAACCCCAAGAGGAGGGCCAGACTTCTGCGTTCGACGAAAAACTGAAACATAGCGTTCTAGGGTTTGTTTACAGAAACGCGTGAAAGCGCTATTGCGGGCAGTGACCGAAGCTTCTTTGAAGCAAGGCGGCTATACGGCCATTTTTCCAAGCAAGTCGAGTTCATCGAGCACTTTGCCGGTTCCCATCACCACGGCGGAGAGCGGATCTTCCGCTACGGTGACGGGAAGACCGGTTTCTTCTTTGAGCAAAACGTCGATTCCCCGCAAGAGACCGCCGCCGCCGGCGAGAACGATTCCTCTGTCCACGATATCGGCGGCTAACTCCGGAGGCGTTCTCTCAAGCGCGCCCCGGACGGTTTCGACGATGGCGCTAACGGGCTCGGACAAAGATTCGCGAACCTCCTCGTCCGTGATAAGAACGGTTTTGGGAATGGCGGCGATCAAATCACGGCCTTTTATCTCAAGTGTTTTCCTTTCTCCTATTGCATAGGCGGAGCCCACCTGTATCTTTATCTCCTCGGCCGTCCGCTCCCCGATCAATAGATTGTAGTTGCGTTTGATGTAGCTGATGATGGCTTCGTCCATCTCGTCTCCGCCGACGCGCACCGATTGGGAGTATACAATGCCTGCGAGTGAGATGACGGCCACCTCCGTGGTGCCGCCGCCGATGTCCACCACCATGCTCCCGCCGGGTTCTTCGACGGGCAGTCCGACGCCGATGGCCGCCGCCATGGGTTCCTCGATCAGGTACACTTCCCGGGCACCCGCATTCTCGGCGCTGTCGCGAACTGCGCGCCTCTCCACCTGGGTGATGCCCGAAGGAACGCAAATCACCATCCGGGGCCGTACGAAGGTTTTTCTGTTATGGACTTTCTGGATAAAGTAACGGAGCATGGCTTCTGTGATTTCGAAATTCGCGATTACGCCATCCTTCATGGGTCGAATGGCCATGATGTTTTCAGGCGTCCTGCCAACCATGGCCTTGGCTTCCGAGCCCACGGCGAG
>JAPOYD010000067.1 GCA_026706735.1 Nitrospinota bacterium
GCCGCCGGCGCGAAAAAACCTATCGTCTTTCCCCGTCGGCGAGGGGACTCCCCCTGTGGTGTATCTTTGTTCGAGTCGGGTTCTCGATTTTTTTTATAGGTCTTTGCTCTTCGAAATTCAATACATATCAACCGTCCTTGCCAAACCGTTATATTCCGCGTCCCGAGGGCGCTCTCGCGCAGCCGGCGGGGTCGTTCGCGAACGACCCGCATTTGCTAGTCCGGGTTATCACCGACCCTGGGGTAGGCGACCTTGCCCCAGATTTCCGAGTCGGGGTTCGCTTCGATATCAGCCTTCATGATATCGAGAATCACCGGAACGACGTCTGCCATGATGTTCGTGCCGTTTCTGAGTTGAGTGTGGCCCCAACCTTTGGCGAACGCCACGCCTCCGTGGAAGACCTGGTTGCGCAGTTCATAGAGCCGCTTGAAGACTTCGAAGAAAACGGTGTGCGCGTTTTTTTGCTCGAGGGCGTTTTGGATTCTGTCTCTGTTCGACTCGAATCTTTTGCGCCAGTTGTAGGCGCTTGACGGATCCCGCGCCCATCGCCAGAAGAGTCTGAACACGTACGGATTCTCCAGAAAAACCCGGAGCGGTTCGGAATGCTTCTCCAACAGGATGGTTCCTATCTTTTGGTGCGCATCTCGTTTGATGATTTCGTGCAGGAAGTTTCTGATCTTCCGGTTTTCCGTGAGTTGGTCTTCGTCCATGCCGGTCGGCTCGGACCCGTAGGACGCGTTGAAGGAAATCCATAGAAATATGAATTTCTCCTCGTCGGCTCTGGCTTTTTCGCTCCGCTCGAACCAACTGAGGGCCCGCTGCAGACGGTGCTGGTTGTGTTCGCTTTGGGATATCTGGCCGCCGGTTCGTGCCACCGTGAACCCTCTCGCCGCCCTCTCGACTCAGGACGATGAAAACGAACTCCCCGAGTGCGCAGACTCGAAGAGATTGCTCGCCTCTCCTCATCGGAGAAGAGTCTTGTCGTTTTCCGTGCAGAGTTGGGTCCTTGGTTTTCCATAGACCTTTATAGGTTTTTCCATAATGGGATTCAACAATTTTTACCGGAACATCGCCATTATTTTACGAGTTTCCGTACAAATCATCATGATCAGGGTGTTTTGCGCTCTTTCTCCAGCCGGAAGGGTCTATCTTTCTGGAAGGCGCTCGTGAACGCTCTCATACCGTTTCCGGATAATTCATTCTCCCTGTCTCGGGGCGGCAAACCCGCCCCTGGACTTCAAGGGGCTTGTTGAAAAAGCCGGCTTCAGGAGCGAGCAGTATGGAAGGCCACGCGGCGTGTGCGGGCGCGATGGTTTTGTAGAAGGACAACCCCTCCTCGCGGTTGTCCCGCCCTCCGTGGTCGTCCTTCGTCAGGACAGGCACGGAGGCCTATCCCTACGGTGAACGATTCGATGATCGGGATTCCTTCCTCGGGAGGCTTTTTCAACAACCCCTACGGAACCATCACGGCGCGCCTCACATACCCGGCCTCCCCCCGGCCTGGAAGGCGTAGCGCAGGGAAATCCATACGCCGTGGCCGGTGAGGCGCGCGCGCGTTTCGCCGATGAGGATCGAGAGGTCGCGGTCCGGGCGCAGGACGCGGATGTTCCCCTGGTCGGTCTCCACGTCGCCCGAATCCGCGTAGCGCCAGGCGACGTCGAGGGTGAGCCGCTCGGTGAGCGGCTTTGCGACGCCCGCCGAGGCGGTCCAGGCGAAGTTGAGGCTTCGCCCGCCCGGGACGGTGGTCGTCTGCGAGAGGCCCGGAAAACGCATGAGCGTCCGGCCGATGCGGGCGTACGACAGGCCCCCGCCCAGCCCGATGAACGGGCGCAGGCCGCCGATTGGCGGGAGGTCCAGCCAGGCCGTCAGGATGGCCGATGTCGTCGAGAGGTCGGCGGTGACGGACTGGCTGCCCGGGGTCCCGCGGTAGTTGGCGTCACCCTCGAAGGCGAGTTCGGGGCGGTACTCGAGGGCGGCCTCGAAGCGCAGGGCGGGCGTGAGGACGCGGCCCAGGCCGAGGGAGAAGCCGGCCCCGGCGCCGAAGTCGCCAACCGTCTGCGTCGGCTTCCCGTCGATCCCGACCCCGGCGCCGTAGAGGGCGGCGACGTCCCCGCGCGTGGGGTCGACGTCGCGAAAGCGCGTCTCCAGCGTCCAGTCGACGCCCAGGGCGGCGC
>JAPOYD010000170.1 GCA_026706735.1 Nitrospinota bacterium
CAAAACCGACCGAAGAGGGAGGTTTTGCAAGACGATGTGTTTCTCGTCAATGGCTTATGCAAACGCTCGTTCATCACTCGCGTTTGACCCCTGACAAGGGGGGGTAGGGGGGGTTGCTTTTATGGGGGTTTCCCTCTCAGGGGGGTTGCCTTTACCCTGTCAGGGGACTTTTTCATCGGGCATTCCCCTCGGGGTGCCCGACCCCTCAAGTGAGAAGTGGTTCTTCCTCTCTCATCAGTCCCCTCAAACCCTCAACCCGCGGGTTGAGCGACGGGGTGCGCCACGTCCCCTTTTCTGATCGGTTTTTCTCCGGAAGGGTAGGCGAGGACGAACAGCAGCGAGGCGACCCCGGCCGTGAAGCTGAGCAGGATGGAGAGGGTGTAGTCGCCCGTCAGGTCGTGCAGCAGCCCGCCCAGGAACCCGCCCGTGGCCATGCCCGAACTGGCGCCCGAAATGAAGGCCCCGTAGAGGATGCCCACCCTTCTGGTGCCGTAGTATTCGCGCGTGACCATCGGGTACATCGTCCCGTGGCCTCCCATGCCCGTCCCGACCAGGAGTGCGACGGCGTAAAACAGGTAAATGGAATCGAACCACCAGAGCAGGGGAACGGGTATGGTTTGCGTCAACAGCGTGGTGAACAACGCCCATTTCGACCCGATGCGGTCCGCCAGCACGCCCAGGCCGATTCGGCCGATGAGCGTCCCCAGGCCCATGACGCCCACGAGGCCCGCCGCCTGTATGTGGGGAACCCCCGCTTCAATCGCAATGGGCACCAGGTGGACGATGAGCACCGAGTGGCAGATGCAGTCGGTGGCGTGGCTCGAAATGATCATCCAGAACGGCCTGCGCTTCAGGATCTCTCGCATCCCTAAGGCCGCTTCGGGAAGGATCGGGGCGGTTTCTTCCTGTCTGGCCGGGGACCCGGCGGCGTCGCCGCCGGTAGCCTGAGGCCTTTTTTGCGGTATCAGGGACATGGCCGCGGGTATGGCGAGAACGAAGAAAATGACGCCGAGATAGAGGTAGGAGTTTCTCCATCCGTAGTTGCTGATGAAATAGCCGGTGAGGGGCGCCAGGATCAGTATGCCGAGACCCGTGCCCGAGCCGGCCAGCCCGGTGGCCAGCCCACGGTGCCTGGTCAGGTTGCGCTGTATGAAGGCCTGCACGGGCGTCGCGATGGCGGCGCGTCCCGTGCCCGCCATCACGCCGGTGAACAGGAAGTAGTGCCACAGGTTCTGGATGAAGAAGGACAGAAGCAGCGAGCCGCCGGAGATCAGGATCCCGATGATCAGCACGGGCCTCGTGCCGAATTTGTCGGAGAAACCGCCCGCGATCATCGAGCAGAACGCGATCATGAACATGTTGATGGAAAACGCCGCCGAGGCCGTCGAGCGGGTCCAGTCGAATTCATCCACCAGGGGGTTCAGGAATACGCCGAAAAGAAAATTGAGGCCCGAGAAGAGCCCCAGGAGAACGAAAGCGGAGACGATGAAAATCCAGTGCCTGGGTGAGAAGAGACGATGTAGTCGTTCCAAATGCGTTTTCCCAAAGAGCAGCCGAAAGGTTTGATAACTGGCTTCGTGGAAGCCATCCTAGAAGATGCGGCGCTCACCCGCAAGCGGGGCGGGTGGAAAAGCCTCAAGGGGGAAGGGCATCCCAATCATCGAATTGTTCACCGTAGGGACAGGCCTCCGTGCCTGTCCTCACGAAGGACGACCACGGAGGGCAGGACAACCCCGAGGAGGGGTTGTCCCGCTACAAAACCAACGCGCCCTGCGCAGGGCCATCCGACGAACCCGCTTTTCCTCTCTGAGAGGTTTTGCCCCCGCCCTCATTCACTGCCCCAAACCCTCATCCTGAGTAGGCGCGCAAGCGCCGTATCGAAGGATGGGAGGCGCTTCTCCCTTGGAGGCGAGAATTTCGCCCTTCGATACGCCGCCTTCGGCGGCTACTCAGGGTGAGGAAGGTGGGGGAACAGCGGAGCCTGCTCCGAGCGAAGTAGAGGGAGCCTGTACTGAGCTTGTCGAAGAGCCGCTACTCAGGGCGAGGTGATACGGCGGACAGGCAAGACGAGGAATTGACGGTTTTGCCGTCATTCCGGCGAAAGCCGGAATCCAGAGCAGACGGGGATACCGAATCGCAG
>JAPOYD010000118.1 GCA_026706735.1 Nitrospinota bacterium
GGGATATCGCCTTTTTATACCCCCCTGACAAGGGGGGGTAGGGGGGGTTGGTTTTCAAGCCGAAAGGAGGCGCCTCCCTACTCCGTCACAGCCAGTGGCGCCATGGCCTCGATGTCGCTCACGCAGTCGATGACGACGGGCCGGTTCGCGCTGAACGCCTGATCGAGCGCGCTCCTGAGTTCCCCCGGTTTTTCCACCCGGATGCCCAGCGCGCCCATGGATTCGGCGATCTCGGCGAAATTCACCTCGTTCAGCACCCAGAGCTCATACGCCTGCTCGGTCTGCTGGCCGCCGTAGGCGCGGTCGAAGCCGCGCTTCGATTGATTCCCCGAGGCGTTGTTGTTCACGAGCGTCACCGCGTTTATCTTCCAGCGCACGGCGGTCTCGATCTCAGACAAGTGATACCAGAAGCCCGAATCGCCGTTGAAGGTGAGCACCGGCCTGTCCGGCACGGCGCACTTCGCTCCCAGGCCCGCCGAGAAGGCCCAGCCCAGGTGGCCCGCGCTCCGCATGTAGCTCTGATCCGGGTGCGAGAGGTCGTACATGCCGCCCATCCACATGCCCGAGTGGCCCGTATCGGCCAGCACGACGCAGTCGGACGGCAGCGAATCCGTCAACTCCTGGCAGATGCGCTCGGGGCGCATGGGCGCGGCGTCCGATTCGAGATATCCCGTGAACTCATCGCGCCATCCCTGCACGAACGCTTGCGCACGCTCCACCCAGCCCGCGCGCGAAGCGGCGGAATCCCCGCTCGCCGCATCGACCATCTTCTGGAGGCTCACCCTGGCGTCGCCCAAGACGGCGACTTGCAAGGGATAGTTGCGCGCGAGGGCTTCTGGTTCGATGTCGAGTTGAATCGCGGGCGTGCCGATGGGCGGTACGGCCCAGAAGTGCGTCGTCATGCCGCCCGTCTCGGTGCCCACGAAGAAAACCAGGTCGGCCGCGTTCACGACCCGGTTCGCGCTCTTTCTCGAATAGGTGCCCACCACGCCGACCGAGAGCGGGTGGTTGCCCGGAATGTTGTCCTTGCCGTTCAGAGAGGTCGCCACCGGGATGTTCAGCTTCTCGGCCAGGGCGATGAGTTCCCTGGATGCGCACGATGAGCGAACCCCGCCGCCCGAGACGATCACGGGGCGTTCGGCCTTCTCGAGCAGTTCGACCGCTTTTTTCACGCGCGCAGGCTCCGGTTCGGGCCGGTAAGGGGGAAGCTCCTTGAAGTCCTCTTCGATGATCACCTCCATCTCGGCCTCTTCGATGTCGAGCTGTCCCTCGTTGCCCGCGAACTGGAGATGCACCGGCCCCGGGCAACCGGACATGGCGGTGCGGAAGGCCTGGCGGAGCATGTCCGGGAAGCGTGAGGCGTCATCCACCGTGGCGTTGAACTTCGTCACAGGCTCGAAGGCGGGCACGTCGTCCACCTCCTGGTAGACCTTGCGGAACTTCGTCTCGGGTACGCGCCCGCCCGTGAAGGCGAGCACGGGAGCT
Organism: Nitrospinota bacterium; assembly: GCA_026706735.1. Taxonomy (GTDB): domain Bacteria; phylum UBA8248; class UBA8248; order UBA8248; family UBA8248; genus Bin107. The sequence continues at coordinate 1,486 of JAPOYD010000118.1, forward strand.
TTAGCCAGATAGGCGTCCCGCAGGCCCGCCGCCAGGTTCAGCGCGCCGATGACCTGCGCCATGCAGACGCCCGGCTTCTTGCCCGCACGGGCGTAGCCGTCCGCCATGTAGGCGGCGGATTTCTCGCCGTGCGTCTGGATTCTGGCGATGTTCGTGCGCTCTTCCATCTCGGCCATCGAGCGCCTCAGGACGGCGGGAACCAGAAACGTGTGCGTAACGCCATAGCCCTTGAGCATCTCGGCCATGACCTGGGCGCCTGTCATTTTCGGCATTCTATGTTTCTCCTTATCAAATTCAAAAAAATGTGTCGCCAAGGCCGCCTCTTCCGCCTCGGCATTCTACGCAATCCAAGTCGTCAGGACAGACGCGGGGGCCTGTCCCGATCCTTGCGAAACCACCCCCTCACCCTGAGTAGCCGCGAAGCGGCGTATCGAAGGGCGCCCCGTCCTGAATATGCCAAAGGGGCTACCCCGAGCCTCCCCATCCTTCGATACGGCCCTCCGGGCCTACTCAGGATGAGGGTTTCGGGCTTCTTCGAGCCAGGGCTCCATACCGGGAAAATCCCGCATAGGCTTATCAGCTAAGGGCGAGAAAAGCCAGCGCTCAAGGCATCACGCACGGCGGCGGGAATCTCGCGCATGTCCTCCACCACCACGGCGCCCGCTTCTCTTAAAAGCGCCTTTTTCCGCGCGGGCGAACCCTCGCCGCGCTCGATGATGGCCGCCGCGTGGCCGAAGCTCACCCCTTGGGGAGCGGACTCGTTCACCATCCCCGCGATGAAGGCGACCACCGGTTTGGTGAAACCGCCCTCGCCCACGAGGCGGGCCGCATCCTCTTCGGCGCACGATCCCGGCTCGCCGAACAGGACGACGCACTCCGTCTCGGAATCGTCTTCGAACAGGGGCATGAGTTCCGAAAAAGGTGCCCCCACCATCGCGTCTCCTCCCACGCTCACATAGGTGCTCTGGCCGATGCCCTCGCGCGTCAGGAGCCAGCAGGTCTCACTGCCCATGCCCCCGCTCCTGCTCAGCACGCCCACCGGCCCGCGCCGGAACAGGAGGTTCGTGACGGGCAGGTCCCCGCCCGTGCCGCCCATCTTCGCGCGCCCGGGGCTGATGACGCCCTGGCTGTTGGGACCCACGAGCCGCACCCCCGCGCGCCGCGCATGGGCGATCATCCGCGCCACGTCGTGCTGCGGCACGCCCTCGGCGCACACGAGGATCAGGCCAACGCCCGCCCCCGCCGCCTCGATGGCCGATTCCGCCGCCGCGGCGGCCGGTACGAACAGGACGGCGGCGTCCGCCGGATGTGCTTCCAGGGCTGTGGCGAACGAATCGTAGACGGGAACGCCGTCGCAATCCTCGCCAGCGCGTCCGGGCACCACGCCCGCCACCACCCGGGTGCCGTACGCCCGCATGAAGCCGGTGTGGGCGCGCGCCTGCCAGCCGGTGATTCCCGCCACGATGACACGCGTGGTCTCGTCAACCAAAATGCTCATGGCGCGCCTCCCGCGCTCGTCCACGGCTCCCCGCGCTTGACGGCTTCTACCTGGGTGAAGATGCGCTCGGCGGCCTCTTCGAGCGTCACCTCATCCCCGAGATACTGGAGGCCCGGACAGCCAGCGGCGATCTCCCGCGCCTCCTCCCCGCCCGCGCCCGCGAAGCGCACGATGAAGGGGAATTCCGCGAGGTCGACGCCCGTCTCCTCCACGGCGCGGGCGATGGCGCGGACTTTCAGCTGAACGCGCGAGAAACTCGTGATGTTGCTGCCCGCGAGCGCGCCCTTCACGTTCGGCATGCGGAGGATCTCTTTGGTGATCTCGAAATACTTCTCCTCAAGCGGGCCCGGCGTGATGTCGAACGCCGTGGCGGGCCTGCCGCCCAGGCGCGCCATCGTGTCCAGGAGATACAGGCCGCCCCCGCCCCCGCTCCACATGAGGGCGATCTCCCCGTCCTCGATCTCGGTGAAGCGCGCCGTGTTGTACGGAGGGATTCTGGCGTCTATCTCCGCGACACGCGCCTCGGCGGGGGTGGGCGGACGCCAGCCGCCTCCTGAATCCTCATCGAGCAACTTTTCCAACTCGGGATGGCGGAACAGGGCGTCCGCGTCCAGGTCGAGAACGCACGCGGCGGCGATGACCTCATCCGTATCGGTGAGAACGAGGGGATTGACCTCAAGAAGCCGCGCCTCCGTGCGGCGAAACAGCGCGTAGCATGCTTCCAGAGCCATCGCCGCGCGGTAGAGGCCCTCCCCGTGCACACCGCATGCACGCAGGAACGAGATGCACCGCTCCTCGTTCAGGCCCTCCAGGATATCGACTTCGAGACGCTTGAGCGCGTCCGGGTTGTCTTCCAGGAGCGCCTCGATCTCCACGCCGCCCTCGGTGCTGAACATGACGAGCGGCCCGCGCGATGCGCTATCGAAGGCGATAGAGAGATACCACTCCTGCGCTATCGAGATTTTCTGCTCCACCAGAAGGCGTTTCACGGGAAAATGATGCACGGCGCGGCCCAGAAGTTCCTTGGCCGCCTCTTCCGCCGTATCGGAACTATCCGCCGCGAGAATCACCCCCGCCTTGCCGCGCTTTCCGGTGGGCACCAGGGCCTTCACCATCACGGGGCCGCCGATGGCGCGCGTCGCCTCCGCCGCTTCAGCGGGCGTACTCGCAGAATACCCTTTGGGAATGCGTACACCCGCATCGCGCAGAAGCGCTTTGGCCCTGTCCTCGAACATGCGGGGCATGGCTATCTCACCGGAAGTGGAAGGAGTGCGCTTACAGGATGGCCACGGGGCGGACGGGCGAACCCGTGCCGCCGCGCACCTTGAGCGGCAGGCAGACGAAGAGAAACTCGTGCGCCCGGGCTTCGCTCAATTCCTCGAGCACGGCCACTTCGAGCAGGTGGATGCCGCTGTCCACCAGCATGTGGCAGTGCACCGGCAGGGAGGGGGCGGGCAGCACCTCGACTGCGAAGTTGTCGCTCCCCGCCATGAAGATGCCTTGATCGGAGAGCCACCTGGCGGCTTCGAGGTCGACCCCTGGCACGCCGCCTTTTTGATGGTAATAGTTCCGGCCCGGCCAGTGGCGCATGTGGCCCGTGCGCACGAGGACAACGTCGCCCTCCTCCACCCGCACCCCCTGGTCTGCGGCGGCGGTACTGAGTTCATCTTTCGTGACGGGCCGGCCCGCCTCCAGCACGTCTTTCTTAAGGTATGCCGCCATGTCGATCATCACGCCGCGCCGCACCACGGGCGCTACGCTCTCGATCCCATGGGTTTTTAAGCCTTCGGTCTTGCTCTGATGTTCGGTCACGTCCAAGCCGCCGTGGAGCTTCATGTCCCGCGCGACGTGGCCGAGCGCGTCGATGTGCGTGCCGGTGTGGCCGGTGCAGAAGAACGTATCCACCGCCGAGCACGCGCCGCCCGCGTACATGAAGTCGCCGTGCTCCCTGATCATGGAATACCCGAACGGGCCGTGGAGCGGCACGTGGGGCATTCCGGGAAAGAGCTCGACACCCAGATCGAACACCTTAGCTCCGCGCGCGATAGCGCGCAGGTCTTCTAGGTTCATGTTTCCCTCACCCTGAAGCTCAAGGGACTTCGGGCCGATGGGCCGGACGCGTTTCGGCTAATATAGCTTTGCGTCTCTCGATTCGGCAAGGCAGCGCCCGATCGATGCGCCGCTCTCGCGGCGTCCGCGTCCCCTCAGATCAGTCCGCGCCCTTCGAGAAATTCGAGCGTCATGGCGGCGCACCTCTCCGGCTCCTCGAACTGGAGAAAGTGGGTCGTCTCCGGTATGAAGTCGTAATCGACGAATACGAGTTCCCTTAAATCCAGGCTCGGCACGTACGTGTACGGAATCGTCGGGTCGCCCCCGATGGATTTGACGGGACAGGCGACGCCCTCCCAGTCCACCGTCATCGTCCAGATGAAAAGAAACCCGAAAGCCTGGGCCTCATAATCGCGCGGACAGGCAAGTTCGTAACCCCCTCCGTCGGCTGCGCGGCGAAGCGTCGTCCGGGCGAACAGATCGATCACGCCGGGGGCCATGCGCCCGAAAGCGGGGTTTCCGGAGAGACGCTCCGCGAACGCTTCGGGGCTCTCGAACCTGTCCCGGCGCTTTGCGGTGCTGACGCTCAGCCTGCTGCACACCCCCTCCATGTCCTGCGGAAAGCCGCCGGGCGCACAGATGGGCGGGTCGAACAGAACGAGCGCCGAAAACCCGCTCCCGCCGCGCATGGCCTGATGAAGCGCAACGATGCCCGAAAGCGAATGAAATACGCCGATCCTGGGCTTTCCCCCGAAGCGCCGGTCGATTTCGCGGACGATGAGAGCGCCGTCATCGACGAACGTGGGCACGTTGTGCACCCGGAGGTCGGTGGCCGGGTTCCAGCCGTGGTTGCGGATATCGTGGACGAAGATGTCGAAACGGTCGATGAAATGCGACCAGAACGGATAATAGGCGTCCATGCAAAGACCGTTGCCGTGGTTGAGGATCATCCGCGGCCCGTCGGGGTTGCCGTGCCTGCGGACGAACAAGAGCGTGTCGTCCGGAGCGCGCACCTCGAACACGGCATGGGGTTGAGGTACTTCCCAAGAATCCGTCATTACTTCCCTTTGACTCAAAACTTCTTGCACTCGTGGATCGCTGGTCAGAATCGCAACTCAGGCATTTTAGCTTTGCGTCTGCCCATCGGGCAAGGTAAACAGGGGGAAGATGAACGCTCACTGTAACTCCCTGGAGCAGGGGCGCATGAATCTTGCGGCGTACATTCATCCGGCTTTTCAGATAGGGGCGCTCTCGCTGGGCCTCATCGTTCTGGCGAACGGCCTGCGGGTGAGACGCTCGCGCAAGGGAGGAGCCGGAGCAGAGACGGCGCGGGTCGCCCGCCTGCACATGCGGCTCGGGCGGTGGTTTATTGCTCTTTTCTCGGTGGGCTACGCACTGGGATTGGGGGGCATGCGCTTCGCCCTGGAAGGGCCCCTCTACGAGACGGCGCACAGCTATTTCGCCACCCTGGCCCTGGGGCTGTTCTGGGTGACGGCTTGGCTGGGCCGAAGGCTGAGAAAAAACCTGGGTAACGAGGATTTACGGCAGATCCACTCCTACTGCGGGTTTCTGGCCGTCTTCATCGCCCTGTTCGTCGCCGTTCTGGGGATGCGGCTGCTCCCCTAGACCCCCGACTCTGCTATAATGCCCACGCCGCCGCCTCACGAGGCAGAATCCATGACCGTATTCCCCTTCCCGTTGCCGCATCGAATTCAACCCTTGGGGGGAGAAAGAACCATGCTGAGAAAATCGAGGCTCGTTCTGTTCGCTGCGCTTCTCGTCGCCTCGATCTAGACAACCCTTCCGGCGCATCCGGCGAACGCACCCGGGAACCCGTGCGCCGCCCAGAATCCCTGCGCAGCGAATAACCCTTGCGCGGCAAAAAATCCGGGCGGAGCCAGCAACCCGTGTGCGCCAAAAAACCCGTGCGCGGCAAAGAAACCGGGCGCGGCGAAGAACGCCTGCGCCAGGACGGAGAAGAGCCCGCGCACCGTCAAGCCATTCACCCCCCCTTCGGCTGTTGCGGACCGGGCAGCAAGCAAGAAGCCGACTATCACGCATCCGCCTTATTCCTTCACCCGGAAGCGCGACGCCAGCGTGAAGGACGCCGTCGCCCGGGGCAGGAAAATCTTCCGCAGCATCGGCTGCGTTAGCTGCCACCCCAGGGGCCGCACCATCCGGGGCACCGTGGTGGACGTCAAGGGCGCGAGACACCCGGTTCCGGTTCCCACGCTCATCGGAGCGGCGGATCACTTCCCGCGCCTGAGCCCTGCGGGAGGGGTGATGAGCGTCGGGCAGTTCAACGACTGGTGCGCCACGACGTTCATCGGAAACCCGCCCATGAACCCCTCTTCCCAGAATTACAGGGACCTCGAAGTCTACGTGGCCTCCCTCTCGCCCACGCGGTATGAGCGCATGCTCGCGTGGGAGGCGAAGCGCAAGGCGTTCATGAAGACGGTGCCGCCTGCAGGCGGAAGCGCAAACCCCGGCGTAGCCAACGCCGCCGCGCCGAAGAATCCCGGCGGGGATAACCTCGACGCCAAGAATCCCCCTGCTCCCAAAAACCCAGGCGTGTCCAATAACCCATGTGCGGCGCAAAATCCTTGCGCTCCTCAAAACCCGCCCCCGGCCAAGAATCCGCCTACGGCAAAAAACCCCGGCGCGACTCAAAATCCATGCGCGCCTAAAAACCCTTGCGCCGCCAAAAATCCATGCGCGAACAATCCATGCGCCCCTAAAAATCCTTGCGCCAAGAACCCGTGTGCGAAGTAGCAGAAGAGCAACCTGCGAATCAGGGATGAACCGCGCCGGCGCCGGCGTTTGAGAGGCGCATCCCCGCGTCGAGCGGGAGTGGCTTGCGCCCTCCACCCCGCACCGACCAGACCGCTGAAAGAGAACGAAAATGAAGTTGTTGAAGAAAAGCGGCTTGTGTATCGCTATGGCTCTCTCGTTGAGCCTCGCAGCACCCGCCGCCTCCATTGCGGCCAAAAGAATCCCTCCCAATCCCGAGACGGCGAAGCAAAACGGCGGAGACTACTGGCGGGGCAAGAAAATTTACGGGGAGATCTGTTTCTCCTGCCACGGGGTGAAGGGCGACGGGAAGGGGCCGATCTGGCGGACGGTGAGGCCGAGACCCCAGGTGTTCATCAGCCCCTACATGAAGCGCATGACGGATGACTACATGTTCTCCGTCGTGAAGTTCGGCAAGATGAACGTGCTGAAAAACCGGACCAAGGGACACCAGATAAGAAACGGCGTACCCACCGCCATGCCCTCCTTCGGCGAGGCGCTCGAAGATGAGCAGATAAGAAAGCTCATCAAATGGGTGCGCGGCTTCAGCAAAGGCAATCAACCGGAAGACGCGGTGAGCAAACAAATCTTCGCCGACGCCTGCTCCCCGTGCCACGGCAGCAATGGCCTCGGGAACGGAGTCCGCCCCGTGGAGGATCAGGACCCCGGAAAACCGTTCATCAGCCACATCCAGCCGCCGCCGATGAACTATCACCTGAAAGAGCAGATGGCGCGCTTTGGCGACGGGTTTCTCTTCTGGGTCATCAAACTCGGCCGCATCGACGCCAGTGAGATGAAGAAATACGACTTCATGAAATCCTACGGCCACCTGTTGAAGGACAAGGATATCTGGTCGGTCGTGCGCTACGTCCGCGAAGCCTTCATCAACGAAAAACCGCGAAAGGAAAAATAGGCGGCGCGCCGGAAACACCGCCCGCTCCCGCCGCCTATGGGTGATAAGCGATGCGCTTGTGGAGTCTGCATCCAAAATATCTCGACCCTCAGGGCCTCGTCGCCCTGTGGCGAGAAGCCCTGCTCGCCCAGGCCGTTCTTGCTGGCGAGACGAAGGGCTACCGCAATCATCCCCAACTGGAGCGCTTCCGAGGTGGAGCCAGACCCGCCGCCCTCATCGCCGAATACCTGAGAGCCGTGCATGCGGAATCAATAAAGCGGGGTTATCGTTTCGATAAAGACAAGATAGGCCGCCTGCGTACTTCGAAGCGACTGGACGTTACGAGCGGCCAGATCGACTTCGAATGGCGGCATCTGATGAAGAAGCTGAAAACCCGTTCACCCGAGCAATACGAAAAACTCTTGGCGGAGAATACTCCTCTGCCCCATCCCCTTTTCCGCGTTACGCCCGGCGAAATCGCCGACTGGGAGCGGCTGTAAAGCTGCCGAGGCGATCTATCCCCCATCCACCGCCCAGACCTTGACGAGGGTGTGAAACTCCCCGTTTTCCCCGAACCGGTCGACCCGCTCGGGCAGGCTTGTCATCATCGCGCGGTCGAAGCGCTGCCCGATTTGCACGACGCCGCGCGCTTCTTCCGTCACCGCCGAGACTTCGCAGACGGCGCCGCTCGCTTCCAAGTCGTCCATCAGCGCTTCATAGGGCGCGCCCCACAGCGGGAAGTGGAGCGATGCGCCAAGGCCCGCAGCCAGTTCCCGGAACGCTTCGACGCGCCAATCGCGGATATGCTCCAGGTGCAGGTCGCCGAAGACGAAGCGGGCGATGCGCGGAACCATGCGGGCCGCCTCGGCGATGCGCGCCTCATAGGCCTCTCCCGGATGGAGGGGCACGCCCAGCAGCGGGACCCCCAGGTGCCCGGCCTGGCGCGCCACCAATGCGATATCGAGTTCCTGGTGCGCGATTTTCCGGCTCGCCGCGTCGAAGGTGGTTAGGAGAACGATTGGCCTTTCGCTCTCACGCCGCAAGGCCCGATATGTCAAGAAGCTGTCCTTGCCGCCGCTCCAGAAGAGCACGTCGGCGGGTTCTTGGAGAGGCCGAACGCCCGTCATCCAGGTGGACTGGCGGGCGAGGCGGGGACGCTCATCCACCGGAACCGCCTCGTGCGCATAGGGGCAGTGGCGGCAGCCGCTGCCGCAGCAACTCCCGCGGCGGCGCAGCCCGACCTCGGTGAAGACGCGCCAGCCCGTCTCGGGGTCGACGTAGAATTCCGCCCCTTTGCGGCACGCGCGCTCATGGAGAGTCGACCAGTTATTCTCGTTCATAGTTCGTTCCGGTGGGTATCAGGCCGCGCCTGCGTCGAGACGCTCCCAGCCAGCGCCTTCATGGCCGAAAGAGAAAGCATCGGGATGCAGAATCTCCGCCAGTATCTCGGCGGATTCGACCAGCCTCGGCCCCGGGCGGTTGAAGAACTGGTTCCCGTCCGTGACGAACACTTCTCCCCGTTGCACGGCTTCAAGGCGCGCCCATTCGGCTCTTCCGGTGAGTGCTGCCAACTCGCGGCGCGAGCGCGCGATGTCGAAACCACAGGGCATGAGCACGACCGCCTCAGGATCGGCTTTTTCCAGCGCCGCCCACTCGAGCCAGGCGGAGTGTTCGCCGGCGACACCCAGGACGTCCTCTCCGCCCGCAATCTCCACGAGTTCGGGCACCCAGTTGCCCGCCGTCATCAGCGGGTCGTACCACTCGATGCAGGCGACGCGGGGACTGCGGCCCGTCTCCTTGGAGCGCTGTGCGATAGCATCAAGCCTTTTGCGCAACTCATCGAGCAGCGCGTCGCCGCGTTCACGTACTCCCAGCGCCTCGGCGACAGATGCGACATCGCGCCAGACGTCTTCGAGTGCATTGGGTTCGAGCGAGAGAACCTCAGGCTTCGAGCGCACCAGTTCGCGAACGGCCGCCTGAACGTCCGCTAGGCTCACCGCGCAGAGTTCGCACTGGGATTGCGTGACCACGAGGTCCGGCGCCAGTTCGTCGAGCAGGGCGGTGTCGACGCTGTAGACCGAGACGGCTTCCTGCAGCACCGCCTTCACGCGCTCGTCAATCTCGCGGCTCGTGCCGTTCGGGTCGAACCTGGGCGCTGTGCAATAGGGCAAATCGGTAATTCCGGCGGGATAGTCGCACTCGTGCGAACGGCCCACGAGGCGATCACCGCATCCCAGGGCGTGGATGATCTCTGTGCTGCTCGGCAAGAGCGATACGACGCGGTTCAAGAACCCACCCTCCACTTTTTATCGCTTATTGTAGGCGCATTCCACATTCTCTTACCGCTCAAGCCGCCTCGATGTCGGTATGGGCGAAGTCCTCGCCCTTGAACAGCAGCGGCTCGCCCATCAGGTCGGCGAGCGCATAGGCGAAGCAATCACCGAAATTCAGCGACGCCTGGTGATTTCCCCTGCCGAAGCGCCGCCAAGCGCGCCGGGCCGCTTCCAAATGCTCCAGACCAACGGGCACCAGTTCGATTTCGGCGTCCCTGAGGAACAAATCGAGTTCGTGCCCCGCCGCCTCGCCGCCGCGACCTTCCAGGACGATGGAAGTCTCCAGCACATTGGCGACCGACATGCGGGGAGGCGCGGCCGAGGCGATTGCCTTCTCGTAGCGTTCCGCGTCCCCCTCACGGTAAAGAACGGCGAGGAGCGCCGAACTGTCGACGATCACTTCGGCAATCCCCTCTCGTCGTATAGCACCTCCCCATGCTCCACGGCGGACGGCCCCGGCTCCAGGAGTTTCGCACAGCGCTCCGCGATTTTGCGCAGTTTCTGAGCGCGCACGTCCGCGTCGCGCAGCCTTTTCTCGCGTTCGAGACGTTCACGCAGAGCCACCGTAATCGCGCCGGTCATCGTCTCGCCGGTCAGGCGGGCCAACTCGCCGGCGAGCCGGCAGGTTTCGTCATTCTTGATGTTGAGACCCATCTCCGACTCCCAGGGTAGAAAGCAACTTAATCATTCTACCCTACATCAAATTGCGAGCATCCGCAACGACACGGCGGCGGCGAGGAAATTGCGCAAGACCGGAGACCTGCGCGCGGCGACCCGCCCCTCCCCTTGCCGGGCCGTCCGCCCCTTGCTAGCATCCGGGATATCTACTCATTACTTTTTCACGCTTCAGGAGGACGTGCGCAATGGCGGAATTCACCGTAGCCAAGTTCAAGGACGTGTCCGAGGGTCTGCAGGAGGGCCAGTTCGCAATAGGGGAGCGGGCGAAGGCGAGCGGTCTGGCGGACCTGGACCCCATCTACAGAGATTTGCTGGACAAGCCGATCACGGTCACGCTGGGCCTCATCGGCCCTGACGGACGGGTGAACATGACGCCCATGTGGTTCGACTACGAGGGCGACACGATTCTGGTGAACACCGCCTCGCACCGGCCCAAGTGCGGATGGATACGGAACAACCCGCAGCTCACGATCCTCCTCGTGAACCCCGAAAACCCCTACCACTGGATGAGCATCAAGTGCACGGTGGTGAACGAGATACATGAAGACGGGCCGGGCGGCGAGCGTGCGACGGAGCAGCTCGACCGCATCTGGACGAAATACACGGGCGCGGACCCGCCCTACGCGCTCAGGGACCCCGCGATAGACGAGAAACGCGTGCTCTTCGAGTGCCGCGTGGACAGGGTGGCCACGTTCGGAAAGCCGGCTTAGGGGCTTGGGTTTGTAGGGGCTGCATACGGAGCCTCAAGAGGGAAGGCATCCCAATCATCGAATTGTTCACCGTAGGGACAGGTCGCGACCTGTCCCTACATTCCTATTTATCGACCGAGCAAAGGTATCGTCATTCCGGCGAAAGCCGGAATCCATTTGTTCTGCCTTTGTTTTTTCTTTTCTGATTGGTTCTCGCCAATGACGGGGAGATGAAAAGCCGATGGATTGTCATTCTGCATGAAAATGGATTCCGGCTTTCGCCGGAATGACGGCAAACCCTTCCGCATCGAGGTTTTCAACAACCCCTCACCGGTCGGGTCGAACCCTCATTCCTCAATCGGGTTTGACCTACCAGACGCAGCCGCGCGCGGCCACGGGGATCACGGCTTCCAGGACGCCCTCTTCCATTCCGCCTCGAACGCCGTGGTAGACGTCGTAGAGGTTGATGGTCGGGTCGCAGTGGCTGGGCTGGAACAGGAGCGTCTCGCCGATCTCGGGCCGCCTCGAAGCCGGGGAGAGTTCCAGCATGCCGTGTTCATCGGAAGCCCGCGTGTGCACGGCGCCTTCGAGTTCCAGGCAGGGCGCCAGCCCGCTGTCCGAGGCGAGCGCCTTGTGGCCGGCGTCCACCACCACGCGTTCTGGTACGGGCGAGCTCACCACGGTCGTCAGCACGAAAAGACTGGGCTTGAAATCGTCATAAATATCCGAATTCTCGCCGCCGATTCTGAGGTAGTGGGAATCCATGAATAGATAGCTGCCCGCCTGAAGCTCATTCAGCACGCCCGATTCCACATCCCAGCGCCATGAACCCGTGCCGCCCCCGCTTTTGATCTCCAGCGGAAGTCCCGCGGCCTCGAACGCGTCGACCGTCTCGCGCATCCGCGCTATGGCCCCGGCATAGACCTCGCGCCGCTCGGCGAATCCATCCACGTGCTGGGCCCAGCCATGGTAGGCCTGAATCCCCTTGAGTTCGAGTCCCTTCGCCGCCTCAACGCGCCGGGCCAGCTCCACCGCCGGCTCTCCCGGCTCCACGCCGCAGCGGGCGTGGCCCACTTCCACGTCTACGAGCACGTCGATTTCCGCTCCTGCCGCCGTCACGGCTTCTGCGAGCATCGCCACCCCCTGGGGGTGATCCACCACCAACATCAGCCGTGCGTGGCGCGCGAGCGCGGCGAGGCGCTTGAGCTTCGAAACGGCCGTAATCTCACTGCTCACGAGCACGTTCTCTACGCCGCCCCCCACCATCACCTCGGCCTCGCTCACCTTCTGGCAGCATACGCCCACGGCGCCGAGCGCTATTTGTTTTTTTGCGAACCAGGGGCTCTTGTGCGTCTTGGCGTGGGCGCGGAGGCTCATGCCCGTTCCTTCCAGGCGCTTCGCCATCAACGCGAGGTTCTCCTCCATAACGTCGAGGTCAACGAGCAAAGCGGGCGTTTCGATTTCACGCACTGGCGTTCCGATACTCTGGGTGTAGGGCATGAGAAATTCTTCTCCAGGATAGGTTGTCAGTTTCACCGTGAAATTATTCGGGAAAGAATATCACCTGAATCGCGCGGGTGGAACCGGCTTGCCCGCCGCCCCCTCATGGCGCATGATGGATTTTCATGATTTCAGGCGATCATCCTACTTGCACTTGGAGGGTTTTTCTTCATGCGCACCAAGGCCGACGAACTCCTCGAGGGCGCCATCGACGTTCACGCCCACATCTTTCCCCAGGTATTCCTGGAAGAACCCGGGCGCGTGCTGGACCATGAATGGGCCGAACTCGCGCGCGACGTCGGCATGCGCGGCTTCGTGATGAAGAGCCACCTGTGGCCCACCATCGCCCAGGCGAGGATTCTGAACGAGGTCTATCCGGGCGTCACGGCCTTCGGCGCCATCACGCTCAACGCCAACGTGGGCGGGCTTTCGCCCTTCGCGGCGGAAAGCGCGGCGCGCCTGGGCGTAAAGGTCATCTGGATGCCCACCTACTCCGCGGCGAACGACATCGAGGTGGGCGCCTACAGCAAGCGCATCGCGGAAGCCTACAGGCAGCCCCCGCCCGCGCAGGGCCTGACCGTTCTGGACGGAAACGGCGCGGTACGCCCCGAGGCGGACGCCATTCTCGAAATCGCCCGCGACGCGGACGTGGCCGTGGCCACCGGCCATCTATCCGCGGAGGAGGGCGTCGCCCTGGCGAGGCGCGCGAAGGAGATCGGGGTGAAAAAATTCATCTTCACGCACCCGATCATCTTCATCATCAACGCAACCGAGGGGCAGCTTCGCGAGGTGGCGGACCTGGGCTACATCGTGGAATTCACCTGGATATCGGCCTTTCCGATGTGGCGCGACCTGGACCCCGTGAAAGTGGCCGAAACCGCGCGCGCCCTCGGCCCCGAGCGATGTGTGATGAGCACCGACGCGCAACTCGACTTGAACCCCCCGCCGACGGAAATGCTGCGCATGTTCATCGCCACGATGCTGCGCCTGGGCTTCGAGGACGAGGAAATCCGCTGGATGGTGCAGCGAAACCCCGCCCGCCTGATGGGCCTCGAAGAATAAAAAGCGCTCACCTAAAACACCGCAACAGATGATGCGGGAGGCAATGCTGCGTTTTTATCTTGCCAACCCTAAATTTTTTTCTTGACACCTCTGAATCATTCCTCTCAGAATCTTAACGTTGCGACGCCGCCTTCGTTGATGACATATCGACAGGTACACGAGGCGGGGAAACAATTCCATGAACCGGAAAGATTCCATTCTCATCGTCGAGGATGAGAAGAACATCGCATCGCTCATCGACAAGTCCTTACGCCGAGAAGGTTTCCACACCGTCATTGCTCACGACGGGGAGCGGGCCCTGCAGCTGGCGCGCGAGTGGACGCCCGTTTTCGTCGTGCTCGATCTGATGCTCCCGAAAATGAGCGGTTGGGAGGTTTGCAGGCGGCTCCGAGAGGAGTCCGACGTTCCCATCCTGATGCTCACGGCCAAGGAGGCAGAGATCGACAGGCTCTCCGGCTTCTCGCTGGGCGCTGATGATTACGTCGTCAAGCCCTTCAGTCCGAGAGAACTCATCGAGCGCGTCAAGGCCATCCTCAGGCGCACCAGAAACGCGCCCATGCTCCGGAAGACGAAACTCTCTTTCGGCAACCTTATTCTGGAACCCGAAAAACACAAACTCACCCAAAACGGCGAACCCATAGCGCTCACCCCCTCGGAATACAGGCTGCTCCTGACGCTCATGAGCGCACCCGGGCGCGTTTTTTCCCGCCACGAACTACTCACCAGGCTCTACCATACTTCGGACGCCGTGGTCGCTCGCGTTGTGGATGTCCACATCGGAAAACTTCGGCAAAAAATCGAGTGCAACTCCGCCAATCCCCATCTCATCCTCACAGTGCGCGGCGTGGGGTATCGTTTTGCAGAAACGGAAGAACAAGGAGATCATTAGCATGAAGAGTCGTCTGCTCTGGAAACTCCTGGCCATCAACCTTCCGGTCATCGTGCTGGTCATTCTGGTTGTCTGGCTGTCGATCGATTTCCTCGCCGCCGATTATTTCACCGCCCTGATGCGCAAATACAACATCTCGCCCACGGTAATACACCAGATGTTCCTGGACGCCGTGCATCGCTACATCGTCAACGCGAGCATACTTGCCATGATCATGGCCGTCGCCCTGAGTTTCTTCCTCACCCGAAGGGTGTTGCGTCCGCTGTACGCGATGGCGGAAGTATCCCGGAAAGTATCGCTGGGCGATTTCACCGCGCGCGCGGATATTTCATCGAAAGACGAAGTCGGCCAGTTCGGGATGATGTTCAACCAGATGGCCGACAATCTTGAAAAAATCGAAAACTTGAGAAAAACCATGCTGGTGGATGTCGCCCATGAGCTGAGAACCCCGCTCACCACGGTGCGAGGCTACCTCGAAGGCCTGGCCGATGGCGTCATTCCGCCCGCCAAAGAGACGTTCACCATGCTGAAGGATGAAATTTTGCGTCTCGCGCACCTGGTCCAGGATTTTCATCAACTCACCCGGGCCGAGGCCGCAAAGGTCTATCTGCGACGAGAGGAAATTGATTTACCGCATCTGGTCGAGCGCGTCATCAAACTCTATCGGCACGATTTCGAAGCCAAAAAAATCGGGGTGACCGTGGATTTCGGCGGTGAATTGCGTGCAGTGCAGGCGGATCGGGACAAAATCGTCCAGGCTTTGGGGAACATCGTCCAGAACGCATGTCGGTACACGCCCGAGCACGGGGAATTCCGCGTCCGGGCGGAGCAGCGCAAGAACGGTATAAAGATCATATTTTCAAATACTTGCAAGGACTTCCAAAAGGAAGACGCGGGTCTCATCTTCGAGAGGTTCTACCGCACGGAAAAATCCCGTTCGCGCGAAAGCGGGGGGGCGGGCATCGGACTGGCGATAGTGAAGGCGCTCATCGAGGCGCATGGAGGTGAAGTGGGCGCCTGGCATGACGAAGGCGTCATCCACGTCTGGTTCAGCCTGCCGAGCTGATATCATTGTTGACGTTTTTTCATCAACTCGACGCATCTTTTTGGTATGCTTTTCAAGGAGCGCTTGTATAATGGAATGCGGTGGTCATCAAAAACAGCCGCCAGCCCGACGTATCTCCCCGGCGAATCAAATGCCGGAAGAGCCGAATAAGGAACAAAACCATGCCAAACGTCCACAAAACGCTCATGATTCTCCTTGCGGCATCCTTGCTCCCCCTCGCATCGACTAGCGTGAACGCCGCCGAGCCGACCGTCATCACCCTCACGCAGACGGGATGCCAGTTCACCGAACCCGAGGGCAAGGACCATGGCTTCAAGACCATGGGCTCGGCCGACTGCAAGGCCATCAACTCCAAAAGCGGGAAAAAGCGCCTCGCCGGCTCTAAAACCATCACGCTGAAGCCCGGCAAGTATATTTTCCGGGTGACGAACAAGAACGTGCCCTATCAACTCGGGTTTTATCTGAGGGGCGCAGGGGTCGGACGCCTCACGTTGCCGAAGGTCTCGGGGGGCGGCCTCGTCAAGGGGAAATCGAGGGATTACCACATCACGCTCAAAGCGGGCGATTATTATTATTCATGCCCCCTGAACCCGACGCCCGATTACGCCCTGAAGGTGACGAACTAGGCTTCACATCAGGCGGGAGACCAGACCGCTCACATCCTCTCGCGCAAATATCGCGTCTATTTCACGTTTTAAGGCCGTGTTGCGAAGACCTTCCAGCGGCAGGGAACCTCCTCTGCCGCCCGAGCTTTGCAATCAACTTCTGCATGGGAACCCGCGGACCCGTACGCCACGCCCCAAACCCGTTTCTCGCGTTGTCCCGTAAAATACGAAGCCGACCAAAAACACCGGACGCCCTAGAGCCGCGCGCCCGCCTTATTTTATAATCATTTCATAATATCTCATTTACGTGGAATATGAACGGGAATCATATACCCTTCCACATGAAGCCCGATGGAGAAACCTTCTTGAACCTTGAACATCCTCCCACCATCTGCGTCCTGGGGTTTGGCATGGCGGGCAGGCCCATCGCCCGGGGGCTGGCGGAAGCCGGGGTGGCGAAAGTTCACGTCTGGAAAAGACCGCCCTGGCGGCCTGAACACCTCGACGCTTCTACCCACCCGTCCATCCGGATGACGCAGTCCATGGAAGAGGCGCTCGAGGGTGCTGACCTCGTACTCTCGCTCGTAACGCCGGAAAGCGCGCTGGATACGGCGCGCAGCGCGTCTCCTTTCATCCGGGATGCCGTATACCTGGATTTAAACACCACGACGCCCGAGGCGAAGAAGGAGATCGGCCGCGTCATCGAGGCGGGCGGAGGCAGGCCGGTCGACGGGGCGATATGCAACCCTGCGGAAGTATACGGGCACGAGGTCCTCACGTTGATCTCTGGGTCCGAGGCCAGACGCCTGAGCGAGGCCATGGCGCGCCACGGGATGCAGCTTCAAGTGCTCAGCGAGCGCGTGGGAGACGCTTCGGCCCTCAAGGTCGTGCGAAGCGTGTTCACCAAGGGGCTGATGATGACTTTTCTGGAATCCATCGAGGCGGCGAGGCGCTGCGGGCTCGTGGAGGAACTGCTCGAATCCATCGCCGGCACCGTGGAGGGCCTTCCGCTCCGGGACCTGGCCCTGAGCCTGGCGGGCACGAGCCTCATCGCCGCCGAAAGACGCGCGCAGGAAATGGAAGGCGTCGTCTCGACCCTCGAATCGCTGGGGATGGACTCGCACATCAGTGCCGCAGCGCTCGAAAAGTTCCACTGGCTCAAAGGGTTTGATTTCCACGAAGAACTCGGCGGCGTACCCCCCGAATCGGTCGAAGCCATGCTCGGCGCACTCGGGAAAATTTTCGACGCCTCCCCGAGGAAATCGGGCTGAGAACCTCCCCACCCGCTTGAGAAATAATCTCGATTTTGTGCTTCTCTACCCTTGATTTTCAGGATCGCCATCTGATAGCATTCTCGTGCGTTTGGGGTGCCAGGTGAACTTGAGAAAATAATCGCGAATCGCCAGGGAGTCGTTCCCTCGGGGTTCCAACCGGAAAATCTTAAATCTTTGTAGGAGGGAATCATCCATGACATTTGTCATCGGGGAAAAGTGCCTGGGCGAACGCTATGCGACGTGCGTGAGCGTCTGTCCCGTGGATTGCATGCATCCAGGCGAGTACAAAGGGGAGCCCTTCCTGATCATCGACCCCGAGGAGTGTATCGACTGCGGCGTCTGCCAGCCGGAATGCCCCATTGACGCCATTCTGGAGAGCGAAGACGACGACCCCGTATGGGCGGAAATCAACGCGGAACTCACCGAGGAATTCAAGAACAACGAGCCGGTCGAACCGCGCCCGGCGAACGACCCGCCGCGCAGATCGGACAACGTGCTGCGCTAGCCTCAATCCACTGATGTAAACACCGCGGTCATCGGGCCGCGGTGTTTTTTATTGGTATTTGTGTGCCGGCGCCTATTCACAAACCTCACCCTCCGGAAACGGGGAACTCCGAGGGAATCATGGTCTTGAGTCCACCCGCAACAGACGGCCCGCTCATCGCCGTCGCCGGAACGCGCTTCGGCCCCCCCACGGTCGAGGAGGAGATACTCTCGCCCCTGGGTCCCCGCCTGCGTCTGGGCATGGGAGCGGACCCTGAATCCCTCGTCGAACTCTGCGCGGAGGCGGAAGGCGTCATCATCGGCGCAATCCCCAAGTTCACCGCAGAGGTCATCGCGCAGCTGAAACATTGTAAGATTCTCGCGCGCGGCGGCGTGGGGGTGGACAACGTCGACCTGGAAGCCGCGCGGGAAAGAGGGATTCAGGTCACTTCGGTGCCCGATTACTGCGTCGATGAGGTTTCGGACCACGCCATGGCGCTCATCCTGTACTTCGCCAGAAAACTGGAGCAGGGAATCGCGGAAGCCGAAAAAGGCGGCTGGGGGATCGCCGCACTTCGGCCCATCGCCCCGCTTCGGGGCGCTACGCTGGGCGTGGTGGGGATCGGGAGAATCGGCGCGGCCCTGGCCGGAAAAGCGCGCGCCTTCGGGATGCGGATCATCGCGCACGATCCTTTCGCGCCCGAATCCGTTTTCGAGGAATTGGGTGCCGAGAACGCCGCGCTCTCCCGGATATGGGAGGAATCCGAATACATCTCCCTGCATACGCCCCTGACGCCCGAGACGAGCGGCATGGTGAACGCCGAAGCGCTCAATCGCATGAAGACGGAAGCCGTTTTAATCAACGTGGCGCGCGGCGAACTCGTGGACGAGCGGGCGCTGGCCGATGCGCTCAAGAAAAACGCCATCCGGGGCGCGGGCCTCGACGTGCTCGAGCAAGAACCCCCGAGGCCGAATCACCCGCTGCTCGCCCTTCCCAACTGCCGCGTCACGCCGCACAGCGCGTGGTACAGCACGGCCGCCTTGGAGGACATGAGGCGAAAGGCGGCGACTGACGTATTGCGCGTCCTACGGGGGGAGGAGCCGCACTATCCGGTGGGATGATGCTTCCGTCTTTGTTGCACGCCATGAGGATATCGTAGGGACAGGCCCCCGTGCCTGTCCGAACGCAGGACAACCCCGAAGAGGGGTTATCCCTGCGCCGATTTACGCGATTCCCTCACTTCTCAATCGGAAAACCGACGACGCTCCCCCACTCCGTCCATGAGCCGTCGTAAATCTTCACGTCTTCATAGCCCAACAGATACCGCATGGCGAACCAGACCAGACTGGCCCGGTGGCTCAGCCGTCAGTAGAGGACGAGTTCGATCTCGTCATCGGGCGCGGCGCCCGCACCGCCGAGAATCCGCGCAAGCTCCTCCCTGTCCTTATAGGTATCGTCCTCGTTCAGCAGTTCACGAAAGAACAGGTGCACCGCCCCTGGAATGCGCCCGGCGCGCTCGGCCCCGTGGTCGAAGCCCGGCGGCGGCATCGCCCGCTCGCCCCTGGATCCCTCGGGTGACCGCACGTCGAGCAGCACCCGGCCCGCATCCCCGCCCCTGTCAGGAAT
>JAPOYD010000185.1 GCA_026706735.1 Nitrospinota bacterium
GTGCTCGAGGAGGTCGAGGAAATGTCATCCCGCTATAAGTTGCGAATCACGAACGTTTTTCATGCCGGAGACGGGAGCCTGCACCCCAATGTTTTGTTCGACGACCGCGTGCCCGGGGAGACCGAGCATGCGATAGAGTGCGGATCGGAGGTGCTTCGTGCGTGTATCCGGGCCGGGGGAGTGCTCTCGGGTGAGCACGGCATCGGTATCGAGAAGATCAGGGAGATGAAGGACCAGTTCGATGAACCCACGCTCGAAATCATGGAGCGCGTGCGAGACGCCATCGACGAGGATGGCCTGATGAACCCTGGCAAACTCATACCCGATGAGGAAAACGTGTTCCCGGTTGCTCTCAGCGGCGCCATCGCCCGCATGGGCGGGGGGATGACGAAGTAGGATACCCATGGCTCTCAAACTCGATTCGTTCGCTCAATCCATTGAAGCAGATTCAGGCGATTCCGTTCTGTTGTCGGATGAGACGGCGGATTCGTTCAAACTCGGAAACAAGACGCCCTCTGTGGTAGCGAGTCCCGCCGATCACGAAGCTCTTTGCCGCGTTCTCTCTCGCGCGAACGAAGCGGGCCTGGCCGTATTCCCCTGGGGAGGAGGCACCGGACGAGGAACGGGGTATGCTCCTGATAGGTACGACGTAGCGCTCTCTCTGGAGCGCATGTCCAAGGGGGTGGAATTTCTGAAAGACGACCTTACCGCAGTGGTGGAGGCGGGAATGAGCGTCGAGGACCTCAATAGGTTGACGGGCGCCGAGGGCCAGACGGCGGGTCTCGACCCCCCGCATCCGGGGACCTCCACGGTGGGGGGAGCCATCATCGCGGATCGTTCGGGTCCCATGCGGGTGCGCTGGGGCAAGGCGCGCGACCGCGTGATGCGCATGAAGGTGGCCCTGGCCGATGGCGCGACTCACACCTATGGCGCGCTGGTGGTAAAAAACGTCACCGGCTACGACATGAACCGCCTCTTGTCAGGAAGCTGGGGAACGCTGGCCGTCGTCACCGAGTTGGCGATTCGGCTATACAAGGCCCCTGAGCGCGTTGGAGCGATAGCGGCCTGTTTTCCATCCATGGACGCCGCGCTCAAGGCTGCTCGCGCGTTGATGGCCTCGCCCCTCATGCCGGTTTGGGTGGAAGTGTTGGACGATGCGCGTATCGCCTCGCTGGCGTCGGACGACGGCATCGGCTTGCCCGGCCCTGTGAACCTGGTGGCTTCTTTCGGGGATTTTGAAGAGGGATTGCACGATCAGCTGGCCCGCTTCGAGGAAATCCTCGCGAAAGAGGGCGGGGACGATATTTTGCGCCTCGATGATGAGCAGACCGCTCGCCAAGGCCGCGCCCTGACCGATCCGCCGGGAGGAGAGTACTCAGATTCCGAGGCGCTTGCACTCAGGGTTTCGGGTCGCCTCGATCAACTCCCCCGTTTCGCCGAGGCGGCGAGGCGTGCCGCCGAGACGGGGAAGTATCGCTGCGCCGTCGCCGCACACGCGGGCAGCGGCGTGCTGCGCTGCTGGCTCGCGCCGGAGGATGAACACTCCTCCGCCCAAGAGGCGTGGCGCGTTTTCTCCTCCCTTTGCAGAGAGGGGAGGGATGAAACGCAAGCTCGTTCGGTGCACCTGCGCCTGGATTCGGGGCCGGACTCGCTCAAGGAGCAGATATCCGTTTGGGGTGAGGACGCGCTCGAACCCGCCGCCCTGCAGGTGATGTGCAACATCAAGAAAACTTATGACCCGAAGGGAACTTTGAGTCCCGGCCGCTTCGTAGGCCGGATGTAGGAGGACAGGGCCAAGTGGCCACGGATCAAAAAGCAGGTTTCGCGCAGGTTTTTCCCGAATACGAGAATCCTTTCGTCGGCCCGGACGCTCCCGACAGGGAGATGATTCAGCGTTGCATTCATTGCGGGTTCTGCGGCACGAGTTGCCCAACCTTCACGCTGCTCGGCAACGAGATGGACTCCCCACGCGGCAGAATCTACCTCATGCGCCTAGTGACGGACGGCGAGATGGCCCCCAACGAGACGGTGATGAAACACCTCGATCGCTGCCTGGACTGCCGCGCCTGTGAAACAGCGTGCCCATCCGGCGTGCCCTACGGCTCATTGATCGAAGCGGCGCGAGAGGGACTC
>JAPOYD010000095.1:0-1074 GCA_026706735.1 Nitrospinota bacterium
GAACCTGTAGATGAACTCGCCGCGCTCATCATCCCCCATGTAGACGACCACCTGCCCGTTCGCGGCGAGCACGACTTCCGCGTTTTCGTGCTTGAAGCGCCCGAGCGCGGTGCGCTTTTTGGGCGTGGATTCGGGGTCGAGCGGGTCGATCTCGACGATGTAGCCCGCGCGGTTGGGTTCGTTTGCGTGCTTGGCGATGTCGAAGCGCTCATCCGTCATCTCCCAGCGGTATCCCCAACCCCTGCCGCCCACGCCGTAGCGCCTGAACTCTGGCGAAACCTTCACCTCGGGGCCGCTCGATGAGAAATAGCCGTGAAAATTCTCCTCACACGTGAGATACGTGCCCCACGGCGTCGCGCCGTTTCCGCAGTTGTTCCAGGTGCCGAGTGAGCGTACGCCTTGCGGGTCGGCCGCCGTTTTCATGAGGGCGTGCCCCCGGGCGGGGCCCGTGATCTCCATCGGCGTGTCGGGGGTGATCTTGCGGTTGTAGGGCGAGTCCTTGACGATCGACCACTTGCCGCCCTTCTGCGCTATTTCCACCACAGACACCCCGTGCGCGCCCTTGTTCTTGCGCACGTCGTCGGCAGTCGAAGGCTTCCCGCTACCCTTTCCGCCGTGGATGATGCTTCTGTTCGCGTACTCGTTGTTGACGGCGAGGACGTTCCTGCCGCCCGCCTGAAAGAGCGACATGCCGTCGTTGTTGTCGCCGAAGGCGAGTTCCTGGCTCGCGCCCGTGCCGCGCGTCGCGTGGTCGAACTCGGGCGCCTTCGTCCACATGGGGTCTCCCCACCGGGCGACAACGTGCCAGCTATAGCCCCTGGGCACGGTGATCGTGTCGCGCGTATTCGCGGGCACGGCCGCGAAGCCGAAGCGGTTCGCGTTCGCGAAGGCGGAGAGCGGGTCTACCCCTCCCGCGCTCATGACGAACGCCGTCGCGGCGAAGGCGGCTCCACGGCTCAGGAAGCCCCGCCTGGAGAGCATTTTCTTGGCGAGTATTTCAAAATCCGTCGCCTCGGGACGCGGATAGTGGATATCGTCAAAATCATCCGGCGATATCTCATCCGCCGCGTCGTG
>JAPOYD010000095.1:1084-11250 GCA_026706735.1 Nitrospinota bacterium
TCGTGCACCTGCTCATCGCGCATCTTTCATCCCCCACGTTTTGAAAATAAGGCCTGTACATCGGCGCGCGAAACCCCGCGCCCGCATCGAAGCGATTCTCTTGTCTGCGCGAATTATAGCGGCCCGGCATCACACGTGCGTTACAAAATCGTCAAAAATTCATGAAAAACGCAAGGCGGCGGATCTGTCGCGACTGAAGAGTGAGGGTTTGTCGCACAGGTGGCAGGGGCGGGACGATACCTGTCCCCTGCCCTGTGAGGATTGCCGACAGCACCGCAACGGCTCAAGTCGATTCGAGCGCAGCCTCCACCTTGCGCGCGACGCCGGCCGGAACCCAGCTTTTCCAGACCTTGTTGGTTTTGAGAAAGTGGAGCGCGGTGACCTTCGCGTCGCCGCCGGCATCTTTTTCGAGATAGGAGAGCACCTCTGAGACGACTTTAGAGGGGAGCGAGTATTTTTCGAGGAAAGCGACGATCTCCGGGTGCTTGGCCGCGAACTCCGTCGTGACCGTTTTGGGCAGCTCCATCGTCCGGTAGGCGACGGCCTTCCCGGGATTCCCCATGGCCGCCACCCCGCCTTTTTTGAGCGCGTTCACATGCTTCATCATCTCGTCCCAGTCGGCCTCGTTCCATTTTGGCTCTTCGAGCTGGACCAAATCGAGCTGGCCGAGGAGCGGCGTCGGCGCCCAGTAATAGGCCACGACCGGCTTTTTCTTGAGATACGCCCCCTTGATGGCCGCCGCGAGCGCGCCGCCCGAGCCGGGCCGGAAGTTAGTGAAGTGTTCCTCCAGCCCGTAGGCGCGCAGCTTCACCGTGTTGATGACCTCGCACGCCCAGCCGGGGATGCAGTTCACGAACCGGCCCCTGGAGGGTTCTTCGGGGTCTTTGAAGAGATGCTTGTACTTCGCGAGATCGTAGACCGTCTTCAAACCCGGGTTCGCCTTCTGGACGAAGCGCGGGATGAACCAGCCCTGGATACTGTCGGGCGTGTTCACGCTCAGCTTCTTGACCTTGCCCTGCTTCTCCGCGAGGTCGTACTGATCCTTCGTGCTGTCGTACCAAAGCTCCATGATCAGGTCGTTCTTGCCCTGGTAGTGCGCCGCCATGGTCGGCAGCGTGCCGCCGTAGATAAGCCGCACCCGGCAGCCGTAGCCGTGCTCCAGGATGAAGGCGGCCACCTGGCCGTGAAAATTGGCGCTGTCCCAGTTCAAATCGCCGATGCGGACCCTGCAGGCGGCTTCCGCCCGGCCCGGCAGGGAGACGAAGGCGCTCAGCCCGAGGATGACGACGAAAGCGGTTATAACCAAAGTCTTGGAATTCATGGCGGACCTCCGAAGTATGGGTATTGCATGGTATTTATCCGATATAGATACAGAATTCACACACTGCAAGTCAAAGCCGTGAAAACGAGGAATCAGCGGTCTGGTTCGTGATGAGAGATTGGGAATCACTCCGCCCGCTTCCCAAGCGAACGCGCAGGCTGTAGATTGAGAGTCGGCGAATTTGTCGCGCACAACGTCCCGAGTATGCCTTAAACCCCGAGAACCGGATGAACCCCCAACTCGTCGCCGCATCCTACGCCATGTCCACCGCCGTGGTCTTCGCCACCTTCAGCGTGTGCATCAGGAAGGGCGGCGAGCACGCAAACGCGCTCACGGGCGTCTTCATCGGCCTGTTCACCTCGCTGCCCGTAATGCTCGCCGTCACCTGGTATTATTGGGAGCCGGAGTGGTGGAACCCGCCAGCGTTTTTCTTTTTCTCGCTGGCGGGCCTCACCGGACCGGCCATGTCGCGCGTTTTTCTTTACTTGAGCATCTCCTACCTGGGCGTCGCGCGCGCCATGCCGTTCGTCTCGCTGACGCCTCTCTTTTCCACCTCGCTCGCCATCGCCTTCCTGGGCGAGAGGCCGGGCGCGCTCATCCTGGCGGGAACGCTCTGCATCGTCCTGGGCAGCGCCGCGCTCAGCTACAAGAAGCCCGAGGATACCTCCTGGAAGCGAAAGCACCTCTGGCTAGCGTTCTTCAGCGCCGTCGCCGCCGCGTTCTCGTTCCTTTTCCGGAAACTCGCCTTCGCCCACGTCGAGGCGCCCGTCATGGGCGCGACCCTCACGACGCTGGCGGGATTCGTCTTCTTGGTCACCTTCATCCCGCTTTTTCCGAAAGACCAGAAACCGAACCAGTTCGAACGCCCGAAGGCCTGGCTCATCTTCGGGGTGTGCGGGCTGTTGAACGCACTCGGGTTTTTCCTGCACTTCACCGCCTTGAACATCGGCGACCTCTCCATCGTCTCTCCCCTCACCTCGACGGCCCCCGTCTTCAGCCTGATCATGAGCTACTTCCTACTCCGGAGCGTGGAGCGCATCACGCCCGCCATCCTCGTCGGCACGGCCTGCATGGTGGTCGGCGCGGCCCTCATCGGCTGGCGGATTCGCTGAGAAACACGCCGTATGGGAGGTTGACCGGAGAAAAAATCCAGGCGGCGTAGGGGAGAACCTGTGTGTTCTCCCGATTTTTTGTGTCGGGCCAATCGAGCGGACAAATCGGTCCCCGGACAGACCCCTGCGTCTGTCCGGTGTTCGCTTTTGATCGTCATTCCGGCGCATGCCGGAATCCAGGGACTTTGTTTTTGAATTTGTCTTTTCGCTCTACCATTTTTCATGGTTGTCCTGCGATTTGAAATCCTCATCTGTTCTGGATTCCGGCATGCGCCGGAATGACGGCAATCGGCGGTTGCGGGCTCATGAGAACTGTCGCGAGGGCCAGGGCGGGCACAGGGGGTCTCCCCTACGCGCATCTCGTGTATTGAAATGAACCTGTAGGGACAGGTCGCGACCTGTCCCTACGGAAAGCAGATGGGTTTGCAGGGGAGAACCCGCGTATCGGCCCTTATTTCCCCCCACGCCAGCCGGCGAAAAAACATCCCGCAAGCTGGAAAATTTCCGCTACAATGACCTATGCGCGCCGTGGGGGATGGAGTATGGGCGCGCGCCGGCCGCCCCTTATCCCCCTGCCCTTGCGCGGGAGAGGCTCAGGCGCGAAATTGAGGGAAGGAGGGTCAGCCGATGATGATGTTTCGATTCTCGCTGTACGGCTTCCTCAAGAACCAGACCTATTTCGAGCCCTTCCTCATCCTCGCCTTCCTGGAAAAAGACCTCTCCTTCTTCCAGATCGGGATTCTCATCGGCTTCCGCGAGGTGTGCATCAACATCTTCGAGATACCGAGCGGCGCGGTGGCCGATCTCTACGGCAGAAGGCGCTCGATGATCTTCTCGTTCCTAGCCTACATCGCCTCGTTCCTCGTCTTCGGCCTTTCGGCGTCTTTCGCCGCGCTCTTCCTCGCCATGTTCGCCTTCGCGCTCGGCGATTCGTTCCGCACGGGCACGCACAAGGCGATGATATTCGAGTGGCTGAGGATTCAGGGCCGCGAGAGCGAACGCACCCGCGTCTACGGCTTCACGCGCTCGTGGTCGAAGATAGGCTCGGCCGTCTCGGTCGTGATCGCGAGCGCGTTCATCTTCACGGGCGCGCGCTACAGCGACATTTTCCTGCTCGCCGTCATCCCCTACGCGCTGAACATTGTGAACTTCATGGGATACCCCACCGAACTCGAAGGCTCGCGCGCGGCGGATACGAAAATCCCCGGCGTATGGGGGCATTTGAAGGATTCCATGCGCATGGCGTTCACCGACAAACCGCTGCGCGGCATCCTGGTGGAATCCATGAGCTACGAGGGCACCTACAAGGTCGCGAAGGACTACATTCAGCCCGTCATCCAGCAGGCCGCCTTGGGCCTTGCCCTGCTCGCCACCTGGCAGCAGAACCAGCGCGTGGCCATTCTGATGGGGGCGGTCTACTTCGTCCTGCATCTGCTCTCGAGCTTCGCCTCGCGCGGGGGGCATCGCCTCGTCGCCTCTACGGGTTCGGAGGAAGCGGCCGCGAAATCGCTCTGGGGCGCCACCGCCCTCGTCTACGCAACCCTCGCCTGGGGGCTCTGGACGGGCTGGTTATCCGTGGTCATCGCGGGCTTCGTCGCCCTCGCCGTGCTGCAGAACTTCTGGCGTCCCGTGCTCATCAGCCGCATCGACGCCCACAGCACGCCCGAGGCGGGGGCGACGATACTCTCCGTCGAGACGCAGGCCAAGTCGATCCTCGCCATGGTGCTCGCTCCCCTCATCGGCCTTTGCGTGGACGCCTTCGGCCTGGTGGGAGTGGGCGTCGTCGCAACACTTCTCACACTGCCCTTCGCCCTCACGAGCCTGGGGGGCACAAGAGAGAGGGCGGTTCACCAGCCCTAGACAAACAATCCGCTCCATATCTGGATTCAGCCGGGATGAAATGGTAGAGTCGGCGCACTTGGCTTTCGAAGTGTCCAGCTCAAAACCACTGTTCGTGGACGGAAGCACGCGAAAAAGGGGCGGCGTACCCCGCCCCGGGAGCACAAGGTGAACGACGCCGACAATCGAGACGATTTGAGCATCACCCTCGGGATCGAGGAGGAGTTCTTTCTGGTCGACCCCGCATCGCGCGACCTCATCGCCGATCCCGACCCGGCCATCTTCGAAGCCTGCGAGGCCCGGATCGAGCCCCACAAGGTCACGCGGGAGTTGCTTCGCTCCCAGATAGAGACCAACACACGGGTGTGCGCTTCGGTGGCCGAGGCGCGCGAGGCGCTGCGCGAGACCCGCCGGATCGTCATCGAGGCGGCGGAGGCGCACGGCGCCGCTGTGATGGGCGCCTCCACCCACCCCTTCGCGCAGTGGCGGGAACTGGCGGTCACGCCCAAGGAGCGCTACGAGCATTTCGCGGTGACGTTCCAGGAGAGCATCCGCCGTCTGGTCATCGGCGGGATGCACGTCCACGCGGGCTTCGGCGACCCCGAAGCACGCATCCGGGTCATGACCGCCATGCGACGCTACCTGCCGGCAATTCATGCGCTCTCCACCTCCTCGCCCTTCAACGGCGGGCACGACACGGGCTACAAGTCCTACCGCCTGAACCTCATCGGCAACCTCCCGCGAACCAGCCTGCCCGGGCCGCTGCGCTCCCGGGCGGAATACGAGGAAATCATCGCCGAATACCGGCGAATGAACTTCATCGAGAACGGCAGCGAAATCTGGTGGGACATCCGCCCCGCCCACGCCTTCCCGACGGTGGAACTCCGCATCTGCGACATCTGCCCGCGCGTCGAGGACGCCGTCTCCATCGCGGCGCTCTACGCCTCCCTCCTCAGGTATCTCATGCGTCAGGACGAAGCGGGCGCGCTGCCGCCCGAACCGCTCACCGAGGTCATCGCGGAGAACCGCTGGGTCGCCCAACGCTACGGGACGCTCGCCTTCTTTGGCGATACGACGTACGAGAACGCGCGGGTGGACATCGACGACTTTATGCACGATCTCGTCGAGACGCTCGAGCCCGACGCACAAGCACTGGGGTGCGAGGCCGAACTTCGCCACACGCTCACCATCATCCGCCAGGGTAGCGGCGCGGACCGCCAGGCCGACCTCTACCGCCTGCGCCGCCTGGAGGGGGATTCGGATGAAGAGGCGCTCCGCCGGGTGGTGGATTTAGTGCTCGCCGAAACCAGGGAGAGTGTTTTTTGAGCGCTGATTGAACAACACCACACCCTTTCAGCCCGCACATACCCCATCCTGCAACCCCGTTCGCATTGACCATCCAAGTCAAAACAAACTAGACTGCTCTCATCCACCAGATGACGTCAGGCATTTGGCTTCATTACTTGCACAAGATGGGAAGCCAACCGTGCGAAACATCGAACGAAATCTCTCCTGGACGCTTCTCCTCGCGCTCACCCTGATGCTTACGGCCCAAATCATCGCGCGCTACGTTTTCTACACCTCCATCAACTGGATCGAAGAGTTTTCGCGCATCGTCTTCGTCTGGTTCATCTATCTTTCGATAAGTTGGATCATCATTCAGGGCCGGCACATCCGCGTCACCGCGCTCGACATGATCCTGCCGGATTTATGGAAGTCGGCGTTCTCCATCTTTGCCGACTCCCTCTGGCTTCTATTCAATATCGTCATGACCTACTACGGATTTCTTTTCGTCTGGAGTGAAATCGAGAATTATTCGGAAACCGACGTTCTCGAAATTCCGGAAGCGATCGTTCACGGCATCATCCCCATCGGCTTCGCTCTCATGACGATCCGCCTCGCCTTCCACATGTACCGGGTCTACATCCTGGGCGGACCCGAGGTTCTCTACCAAACGGAAAAACTGGACGAAGAAGTATGAACATGCCCCTCGTTCTGCTCGGTTCGCTGGCCATATTCCTGGCGTTGCGCGTTCCCATCGGCGTCGCCCTCGGTACCGCGTCGGTCCTGGTCTACTGGCTGACGGATTTGCCGCTGGAGAGCCTCGCCCTCTCCTACTACGACGGGCTGGATAAGTTCCCCTTCATCGCCGTGCCCATGTTTCTGCTCGCGGGCGCGCTCATGGAAAAGGGCGGCATCAGCAAGCGCCTGATCTCGGTGGCCGATTGCCTGGTGGGGAATGTACGGGGCGGCCTCGCCCACGTCACCATACTCGCGTGCATGCTCTTTTCCGCTATCTCGGGCTCCGGCCCCGCCACGACGGCCGCCGTGGGGGGCATCATGATCCCCACCATGCTCCGCCGCTACTACGACAGAAATTACTCAGGGGCAGTATCGGCATGCGGAGGCACGCTGGGAATCCTGATTCCTCCGAGCGGAGCCCTCATCGTTTACGGCGTTAGCGCGGACGAGTCCGTCACGCGCTTGTTCGTTGCGGGTTTTCTGCCCGGCATCCTGCTGGGCTGCATGCTGATGATCTGCGCATCCTTAATGGCGCGCCACAAGACGCCGAACGAACCGGGCGAGCCATTCAACCTCGCCCGAACGCTGCGCACGATATGGGACTCCCGCTGGGCGCTGATGGCGCCGGTCGTGATTCTCGGCGGCATCTACGGCGGATTCGTGACGCCGACGGAGAGCGCCGTCATCGCCGTGCTATACGGCTATGTGATCGGCGCATTCGTGTACAAGGAACTGAACTGGAAGACAACGCAGGATTGCTTGGAGATCGCTTCACTCATCACCGGAACCATCGCAATCATCTGGGGGGCGTCACTGGCGTATGGTGAGCTGATCACCATCCACCAGATCCCCCAGATGGTCACCGCGTTCATCAAAACCCTGACGACGTCGCCCTTCCTCATCCTCATCTTGATCAGCCTCTTCCTCACATTCGTGGGGATGTGGCTCAATACGATGGCGCAGATCATCATCCTGACGCCGTTGTTCCTCCCGGTCGTCAAGTCCGTAGGCATAGACCCCATCCACTTCGGCATCGTGTTCGTGGTGAACTGCGAGATCGGCTACCTCACGCCGCCATTAGGGACAAGTCTGTTCGTCGCCCTGGGCATCGCGGACACGACGCTCGGCGCTATCGCCAAGGCCGTCCTGCCCTTCATCGCGACGATGTTCCTGGCCGTAATCATTTTCTCGTATTTCCCCAGCATCTCCCTCATACTGCCGAATCTGCTCTTCGGCAGATGAGGAGCAAACCCAAAGGAGGCAAGACATGCGACATCTGAAAAAAGGTTTCACGATGATCATGGGCGTCATTCTCATCGCGGGTCTGGTCGGTATCGCGGTTCCCCGGGCCGAGGCCGCCAAGTACGTGATGAAGTTCGCCCACAACAGCCCCCCGAAACCCTCCATGCTCTATACGGCGACCGCCACGACCTTCCAGAAC
This sequence comes from Nitrospinota bacterium, assembly GCA_026706735.1. Classification (GTDB taxonomy): domain Bacteria; phylum UBA8248; class UBA8248; order UBA8248; family UBA8248; genus Bin107. Next base: position 8,820 of record JAPOYD010000095.1, read on the forward strand.
TACCTGCGCATCTACACAGACGGAGAAGCCGACATTCAGATATTCCCTTCCTCCCAGCTCGGAAAGGACAGCATCGCCGCGAAGAAGGTCCAGCTCGGATCGGTGCATCTGCAGACGGTCGTGACCAACAACATCTCCCGTTTCGACCGCCGGATAGATGTCTACACGCTTCCCTTTCTCTTCAAGAGCTTCAAGAGCGCCGCGAAGGTCTTGAACAGCGACATCGGCAAGAACATCGCCGAGAACTACAGGAAGAAATCCGGTATCCGCATCCTCAGCTCCTGGCCGTGCGCCTTCCGGAAAATGGCGAACAGCAAGCACCCCATCCTGAAGCCGTCCGACCTGGGCGACCTGCGCATGCGCATCGCAAAGAACCCGATCATGGTCGATACCTACAAGGCTTTCGGCGGGAGCACCATTGGCATGGCGCCGACCGAGGTCTTCAGCGCTCTGGCCCAGAAGGTCGTCGACGGGCAGGACGGCGGTACCGCTTGGCAGTGGTCGATGAAGTTCTACGAGGTGCAGAAATACATGTCGGTCACCAACCATCAACTGGCGGTATGCGTGATCATCATCAACGACAAGTACTTCAACAAACTTCCAAAGGAAATCCAGGAAGGCGTCCAGAAGGCGGCGACTGCCAGCACGGACTGGCTCACCGGCTATTCGGAAGCTTTCGATGAAGGCCTGATCGCCAAGTTTGCGGCCAAGGGCCTCAAAATCGATCGTCCCGATCTTAAACCTTTTGTGGATGCCGTGAAGCCGGTCTACAAAAAATTCGCCAAGAAACTCGGCGGTATAGACCTCATCAACAAGATAATCGACATGCAAAAATAGCGGAAACCCCTGCGGCGCGCGGCGGCCCGGTGTCGCCGCGCGCTTTTTTACTCAAGAAAATAAAAGGATAAGCGCGATGAGCAGTTTTGAGGGACAAAGCGCCATCGTCACGGGCGCGGCGACGGGCATCGGTGAATCCACGGCAAGAATCCTGGCCCGAAGAGGGGCGGATGTGACCGTGATGGATTTCGACGCGGATGGCGCTGCAACTGTTACGAATTCCATCAAGGAAAGCGGGGGTAACGCCCACCTCGCCGTCGTCGATCTCACCGATTGGGAGGCAACCCTCGCTTCAGTGAATGAGGTCCACAACCGAGCGGGCAATATTGACGTTCTCGTGCACAGCGCGGGCGGCTTTCCCAAATACGTGAGCCTGCTGGACTGCCCCGTAGACACCTGGGACGGCATCGTGGACTCGAACCTGAAATCGATGTTCTATCTCCTGAAGGCCGTAGCTCCCTTGATGGTAGAGGCGAAATACGGGCGCTTCGTTACGCTTTCCAGCATGGCCGCGCGCAGCGGCGTGAATCCGAATCCGCCGCATTACACCGCCGCAAAAGGGGGCGTCCTCGCTCTGACCCGCCAGGCAGCCCTCGAACTCGGCCCCCACGGCGTCACCGTGAACGCGGTTGCTCCCGCGAACGTGAACAGCCCGAGAGGCCTTGCCAACCGGACACAAGAGCGCATCGCCCATATTCAGAAAACCACCCCCTTACGCCGGCTTTCAGAACCTCACGAGATAGCGGAAGCCGTCGTTTTCCTTTGCAGCAAGGAGGCGGGCTACATCACCGGCGTCACGCTCGACGTGAACGGCGGCGCGACGATGGTGTGATATCGCATGCTCTCTCGCCACTACAACGGGTTTTGGTTTGAGCAGGCGGATACACCCGCCCCTAAAAAAATCGCCCCCGGTTATGACCAGGGGCGACTGGGTGACTAAGGTTCACACCAACTTGCTCGAGCTTATCGGGCGTGCTGCTCCGCCAGCACTTCTCTCATGATGGTTCGAATCTGTTGCGGCGTGATGAGTTTTTCTTTGAAATTATTCAACTCGGTTTTCAGGCTACTCATTTCAGTTTTCAGGATTCTCACGTCAGACTTCAGGCTACCCACATCAGATTTCAGACTGCCCACATCAGTTTTCAGATTGTCCATTTCTGATTTCAGATAACCAAAGTGATCCCGGGTAGCCAATCTTTTCAGATCTTCATGCATTTGGGCCTTGAAGGCGTTCAGGTCCGCGTGGAGTAGCTTCAGTCTATCGTCCAGACTCATTTTGACTTCGGTTATTTGATTCTGGAGTTGCCCATCCACCCCGTCGAGTCTTTTCACTTCCGCGTCCACTTTCGCAATCACGGGCTTCACTTCGGCCTGGGCGATATAAAGCAAACCACCTCCCAGTATGGCGAATATCGACGCCGGAGTCCCAATCCAATGAAGCCACCAATGAAGCGTTTTCGTTTTCGCCGCTACTTTTTCCCTTTCCATTTTGAGTCCTCTTTCCAATCAGTATCGTCGTTTCGTACCCATGCTTCCCTCTTATGAGCAAATATATAGCGAAATAATGTGAAGTTCAATCACGCCCGTTTTCCAC
>JAPOYD010000095.1:11260-20614 GCA_026706735.1 Nitrospinota bacterium
TAAGTGGTGCCTGTCGGTCGTTACTCTAGTCTTGTCCGAGGGCTTGTTGTACGAGAGGCACAACCTGGGAGAATCGCTCGGCGATCAGGACGCCCGCCTCGCGCAGGATCTTCTTCTTGCCAGAAGGCGCGCCGCGGCCCCGCTCAATGAGCGCGCCAGTGTGGCTTACGCTCGCGGGCGTGGGCGAGGTTTCCCAGAATTCACCGGGTATCATCGCCACGACGGGTTTGGTGAATCCGCCCGAGGCGATAAAGCGCGCCGCTTCTTCTTCCCTATCCGTGCCGGGTTCTCCGAACATGACGACGACGCGGGTCTCGGGGTCTTGCTCGAACAGGGCGAGCATCTCCACGAAAGCGGAGCCGATCAACAGGTCACCACCCAGGGCCACGTAGGTGCTCTGGCCGATACCCTCTCTCGTCAGGAACAGGCATATCTCGGCTCCCATGCCGCCGCTCCTGCTCACCACGCCCACGGGTCCGGGGCGGAACATGAGGTCCGGCACCTCGCCTCCTGTGCCACCGAGCTTCGCCTTGCCCGGACTCACCATGCCCTGGCTGTTGGGACCGATGACGAAGGTCCCCATCTGGGCCGCGCGCGTCAGGAGCGCGCAGGCGTCGTGGTGCGGCACGCCCTCTGCAAGAATGTGCACGGTGGGAACGCCCGCCTCGATGGCCTCGAGAGCCGCCTCGCGCACGAAGCGCGCAGGCACGAAGAGCACGGAGAGGTCCACCTCATGGTCGCGCAGGACTTCGGCCACGGCGCCATATACCGACACGCCACCCACCGACTCGCCCCCCTTGCCCGGAGACACGCCCGCCACCACGCGGGTGCCGTAGTCCGTCATGGTGGGCAGAAGCCGCCTCGCCTCCGCCCCCGTGGCTCCCTGCACAAGCACGCGGGTGTCAGAATCCAGCAGAATGCTCAACTTTCATCGCTCCCATAGGCGCGCGCCACGATCCGCTTAGCCAAATCTTCTATCGACGCTTCATCCTCGTGCCACTCCACGCCCGGCACCTCGGCGATGAGTTTTCTCGCTTCCTCCACTCCCGGACCAGCGTAGCGGACGATGACGGGGAACTTTTCGAAATCAAGGTCCGCTTCCTTGAGCGCGCGAACCACGCCCGCCACCTTGATGTCCACCCTCGTGAAATTGCTCACGTTGCCCGCCAGGAGCAGCCCCTTGATGCCCGGTTTCGAGAGCACGGCTTTCACCGCGCGGCGCATTTTCTCCTCATAGCGTCCAGGCGTGATGTCGAACGTGGTGGCGGGTTTTCCGCCTTCGTCCAGAAGCGCCTCAAGGCTCGAGAGGCCGTAGCCCCCGCCGGTGACCATGAAGCCGATGTCGCCGTCGAGTTCGCTGAAGCGGATCGCGCCCACGTGGGGGTCGATGGCGTCGATATCGTGCATCCGCATCTCAAGTTCGGTGAAGGGCCGCCAGCCGTTTCCGCCTTCCACGCCCAGCTTGGCTTCAAGGTCCGGGTGACGGAAGAGCGCCTGCACGTCGAGCTGCACCACGCCCGCCGCCGCCACCACGCGGCCATCGGCCAGTTCCGCCAAGGGGTTCACCTCTATCATCTCGCAGTCATGGGCGCAGAAGACCCCATACATCGCGCACACCGCGCGGGCGACCTGATCGGCCAGTTCGCCTGTGAGACCCGCGTGACCCACTAGTTCGAGAGCATCTTTGTCCTTAAGCCCTTCCAAAATATCCACGGGCCATTCGAGCAGTTTGTCGGGATGATGCTCACTCAATTCCTCGATATCCACGCCGCCCTCCGCGCTGAAGAGAATGAGCGGGCACTTTCTCGGCGCATCGAAGGAAATGGAGCAGAATATCTCGCGCGCGATGTCGAGCGCTTCCATGACGATGAGTTTTTTGACGGGAAAGCGCCGCACCTCCATGCCGAGAATGGCGTCTGCTTGCGCGCGGGCCTCATCCACCGACGCAGCGAACTTGACTGCGCCCGCCTTGCCGCGTTTGCCGACAGGAACGAGCGCCTTGATGACGACGCGCCCCCCCAGACGCTCCAGCGCGCGGGCGGCTTCTTCGGCGTCCGTGCAAACCTCGAAGCGGGGAACGGGGAGGCCGCCTTCGCCCAGAAGCGTCAACGAGTCGTTTTCCAGAAGGCGGGACAAAAGGGTCTCCACTCAGAATGCGTTCGGCGCGTTATCGCGAGAAAACCTGAAAGATGCGCACTAGCTAGCACTTGAGCTTCCGGGCGTCAAGATTTGCGAGGAAATTACGCGAATCGGTCCAGGCGCCGCTTGCGAAAGTATATTGATGAGATAGAATCAACGCATAGGCAAAACCTGTTTCTCTGTCATTTCAACGGAGGGAATTTTATGCGTATTAACAAAAGATTGATCGCAGCAACTGCCGTTTTCGCCGTGGCCGGCTTCGTCGCCTCTCTGGCGAGCGCCGCCACCACCAACATCACCATCGTCGGCGCGGGCAAGGGAGCGGGCGCGTTCCGCATGGCGGCGGGCCTCGCCGAGGCGGTGAACAAGACGAGCAAGACCGTCAACGTCACCAACCGCGAGTCGAAGGGCTTCGTCGCCAACACCCGCCTCGTCGCCAGCGGGCGCTCCGAGATCGGGATGACGAACGGGATATTCGTGGACTTCATCCAGCGCAAGCAAAAACCCTTCCACAAGGGCAAGGCGATGATGACCATCCGGGGTATCGGCCCGGTGTCGACCTCCTGGTTCCAGGTGACGACGTTCCACAAGTCCGGCATCAAGAGCTACCACGATCTCGCCGGCAAGCGGGTGAACATGGGCCCGAGGGGCAGCTCCACGCTGTTCATGATGAAGTTCATCACCGACAATCTCGGGATCACCGACAAGATCCGCAAGGACTACATGGGCTGGGCCCAGGCCGCCACCAACATGATCGACGGTAAGCTGGACGCCTTCGGCATCCCGAACCCGGTGCCCTCGCCCTCGATTCTGCGCGCCTCGCGCAGCGGCCCCCTGCGCATCCTCAGCATCCCCGACAAGGTGCGCGACAAGTTCGTCGCCCTGAGTTCGGGCTACTACAAGGACAACAAGGACGCCAGTCCCTACCAGGGGATGAAGGGCAAGAAGTTCAAGACGGTCGCCTACACCATCTTCGCCGTGGCGAACGAGAAGGTGCCCAACGACGTCATCCACGAGGTGACGCGGCGGGTGTACGACAAGGCGAACCGCGACTTCCTGATCAATGTCTTCAAGGGCTGGAAGATCGGGCTGGACTTCGCCGCCAAGTCGGATGAGTTCATCAAGCAGATGGGCAACTTCAACATGAAGCTCCACCCCGGCGCCGCGCGCTACTGGAAGGCGAAGGGTTACAACGTAAACTAGACGTTTCCCGGCTCCCCCGGAGGGCACAGCACCCTCCGGGTGCCGGTGAAGCGCTTGTCATCGGCCTCGGGTGAGAAAGGGTGGCGATGAGGAAGGTTTTCGATTTTCTCTGGGAGTGGTTGCGGTTCATTTTCGCCCCGGAGTCGGCCACCCGAAGGGATATCGAGCCGGGTTTTCAGAAACAAAACCTGCCCGTCTGCATTTTTCTCTCCTGCCTGCTTCTTGCTTACATCATCTTCTTCGCCGGAAGAACGTACAATCTTTACCTCCCCTACGAGATCGCCTGGGACTGGCAGGAGGTCGAATTCCCGGCCCTTGATGTCTGGCTCTACGCCCTGATGTGGCTCTACGTATCGGGTCTGTGCATTTTCCCGAAACAGGCGATCCTGCTCTCATCGTTCGTGTTCGCCGCCTATTTCCTCTATGGCGCCGCGAACAAGGCACCCGTGGATTTCGGGCTGGGCTTCGGCGAGGTTATCGTCTACGCCCTCTCGCCGCTCCTCACCGAGGGCATGGAGAAAGCTCTCTCCGCGATATGGGAGACGCTCCACTTCCCGGGGCTGGCCATCTATGCGTTTCACTTCTATCTGCCCCTGTACGTCATCTTCACCGCCATCCTGACGTTCATCTTCTACCCGGCGCGCACGGGCGCTCCGAGGAGCAGGCCCTCCGCCGTGGACCTCCTGCTGTGCGCGGGCGTGGTCGTCTTCACGGTGGAATACATCATGAACTTCGCAGACCGCGGAGACCGGGCGGGCCTCGTCCTCTGGACGGACGTCGCCATGGGCACGATCGCCGTCATCGTCTCGATCGAAATGTGCCGCCGGATATTGGGCTGGGTGCTTCCGCTGCTGGGGCTCTTCTTTTTCTACTACGCCATGTACGGCAACCAATTCCCCGGCAGGCTCCTGCACAAGGGATTTTCCTACAACGAGGTCGTGAACTTCATCTACGGCACTTCGGGCATCTTCGGCGTCATCGCCAACGTCTATGCGAGCTACGTGTTCCTGTTCATCCTCTTCGGCGTCTTTCTGGAAAAGACGAAAGTCGGCGACGTGTTCATCGACCTCTCCTACGCCCTGGTGGGCCGCCTTCGCGGGGGAGCGGCCAAGGCCTCGGTCGTATCGAGCGGCATGGTGGGCTCGGTGGTGGGGAGTGGTGCGGCGAACATCGTCATCACGGGCACCTTCACGATTCCGCTCATGAAGCGCGCCGGCTACAAGCCCCATTACGCGGGTGCCGTCGAGGCGGTCTCCTCCATCGGCGGCCACCTGCTGCCGCCCATCATGGGTTCGGCGGCGTTTCTCGTGGCGGCGTTCACCGAGACGGACTACGGCTGGATAGCGCTCATATCGCTCGTGCCCGCGCTGATGTACTACTTCTCGGTCTACATGTCCGTTCACTTTCGCTCGGGGCTGGACGGCATCCACGGCCTCTCAAAAGAAGAACTGCCCGAACTGCTGCCTCTTCTCAAAAAAGAGGGTTATCTGCTGCTGCCGGTGGTGCTGCTCATCTTCCGGCTCATCATCGGGCGTTCGCCCTTCGACGCGGCGCTCTGGTCCATCGTCCTGGCGATGGTTCTAGGGTTTTTCCGCGAGGACACCCGCCTGCTGGCCCTGCCGCCCGTGCTCGCCCGCCTGGTGGGCCGGCCCGGATGGAGCACGAGGAACGACAGGCTCGAATACGAAGCCGCGAAGCACCACAAGGAACTCATGGAATCTGGGAAAACACTCGAAGAAGCAGATGCGGAGGCGGAAATCTACCTGGAAGCCGCAAAGGAGGCCCCTGCCGGAAACCCGTTGATGGAGAACTGGCCCCTGCTCGCCGGGCTGGGGCTGCTCATCGTCTTGCCGATGGCGGGGCACAGCTTGCCCGAGGCGATTTTCTGGGCAGCCCTTGGGGCGATGGTATTCTCCTCCCCGCGCGTCCTGGACGGACTCGAGAGAGGCGCCGTGAACTCGCTCATCATCGGCGTGACGGCTGGCGTGATGGGCATCGTGCTCGCCGGCGTGTCGATGCCCGGCCTCGGCATCAAGTTCTCCTCCATCATCCTGGGCTACGCCGCTATCATCGACAACACCTTCGGCATCACGGGAACGACTCTACCGGTGGCGATTCTGCTCTGCGCCGTCGCCAGCTACATCATGGGGATGGGCATGACGATCACGGCGAGCTACGTGCTGCTCTCGATTCTCGCCGTGCCTGCGCTTGTGGAGCTGGGCGTGCCGCTGCTGAGCGCGCACCTGATGATCCTATGGCTCAGCCAGGACGCCTCGCTCACGCCGCCCTTCGCGCTCGGCGCGTTCATCGCGGCGGGCGTGGCGAACGCGGACCCGATGCGCACCGGCTTCGCCTCGCTCAAGCTCGGCAAGGCACTCTACATTGTTCCCTTCCTGATGGCCTACACCCCGATCAACATCACGGAGGGCGCGGCGTGGTTCGACATCCTCGTCGTCTGGGTGAGCGGATTCATGGGCTTTTTCTGCACCTCGGCCTCGCTCGAGGGCTACATGCGCAGAAAGCTGGAAATCTGGGAGCGGGTCGTGTTCGCGGTGGCGGGCGGTCTGCTGTTCTTCTACGTGCCGTGGATGAAGATAACGGGCGCCGCCATCATGGCCGTCATGATCGCGGTCCAGTTCATGGGCGCGAAGGATGAGGGCGGAGCGACTGCGGCCTTGTGAACCCGGGGACGCCGCCTGCGCAGCGCCCGAACCGTCCGGACCTCTTGCGGAACCGCCCGGAATGACGATGATGACGCCACGATCACGGCAAAACCGTAAACAGGCGACATGACCAATCCGCCGATACCCGAAAACGCAAACGCGCTGACGGCCGAGTGGATGCGACAGGCGCTCGGCGCGGGCGGCCCATCCGGTTTTCCCGCCGTCAAAGACGTCGCGGTGGAGAACATCGGCGCCGGATCGGGCTCCCTGAGCGAGACCGTGCGCTGCGCCATGACCTACCATGACGATGCCGCGCAGGCGCCCGAATCCGTCGTCGTCAAACTGGCCAGCCCCGACAGGAACACCGCTCGAATGGCCAGGGCGCTGTCACTGTACAAGCGGGAATACCTCGTCTACGACCAACTCGCGCCTCATATCCGGATCGCTCTGCCCGCCTTGTTGTATGGCGATTTCGAGGAGGGCAGCCAGCGATTCGTCATGGTGCTCGAGGATTTACGCGGCATGGAAAATCCGGACCAGATCGCCGGCGCCGACGCCGCGCAGGCCGGGCACGCTATCCGCAGCGCCGCCGGGTTGCACGGCCAGTTTTGGAACAAACTGGAGCAGCCGCCCCTCTCGGACTTTTTCACTCGCGTCGGTCCGCAAAAGGTATGGTTGACGCAACTCGCCTATCTGGTCTGCCTCGCTCCTTGCCTGAAGCGCTTCGGCCACCTGTTTTCGCCCAGGACGCGGCGTCTGGCCGAGGCTCTCGGCTCCAGGCTGTTCGACTACACGCGCGACTCCACCAACGGGCCCAAAACCCTGACCCACGGCGACTTCCGGCTGGACAACATGTTCTTCGGCGCCGCCGATTCGGACGCGCTCACCATGATCGACTGGCAGGGAGCCGGATTCATCGCCGGCGGGCTTTACGACGTGTCCTATTTCATGGCCACCAGCGTTCCCACCGATCTTCGCCGCCGGATCGAGCGCGAAGTCCTGGAGGAGTATCACGGTATCGTTTGCGGCATGGGAGCAAAAGAATTCGGATTCGAGGAATGTTGGCGCAGCTATCGCCTGAACATGCTCGGCGCGCTCATGCCGTGCGTTGTCGGGAGCGGCGGACTCGATTTAACCGACCAACGCAGGCGTAAGATGTTTGAAACGATGTTGTCGAGAACGCTGGCGGCCATCGAGGATCTGGATGCGGACGAACTACTGCCTGCCCGGAGCAGGTTCCCCTCCCCCATATACTTCTCTTCAATCCTGTCCGCGGGCGCGTACAGGACGTACGGGGTCCTGTATCGTTTGTCCAAGACTTGGAGGCGGGCCGCTTCGACTTGACAAACGTCGAACGGCAAAACGTTCGGCGACGACCGGGATTCGGGCGTCGCTCGGACCGAATCACTCCGGCAAGGAGCGTTCGAGACACGCCCTGAGCGCGCCGCCGCAATAGGAGCGAGCGAAATCCTCCCCGTGCGCGGCGGCGAGGCGCTCGGCGAAGTCCCCAATTCCCCAGATGCCCCTGAATTCATCGAACAAGCGGTTGATGCCCGCAAAATCGCTGCCCAGCACAACCTGATGGGCGGCGATCTCGGCCAGGAACTCGATTTCCTCCAGATGACGCTCGAACCCGCCCACGAACTCGGGATACGGCGTGAGGCCGATGAGCGCGCCCGTTTCGAGAAGCCTTCTCGCCATATCGCGCGGAAGCCCTCGCTCGCCGAAGAAAGATGAAACCGCTTCATCCAGATACCCGTGTGAGTAGTGCATCTCCTGGCCGGTGACGAGGGCGAGATCGATCATGTCCGATTTCGTGCGGTGGTTCGCGTGCGCGCAATCGACCATGAAACCCGTCCGCCAGGCCTGCATCAAAAAATCACGGCCCAGGGCGGTGAGGCCGCGGGCGGGATCTCCCTTGGCGCCGCCCCCCAGCGCGTTGTCCTCGTTGTAAAGCGGCGCGACGCTCCGCACACCCTCACCCCAGAGCCATTCGAGACCCTTGAGGTCGCCTTCCGTCTCGATGAAATAGACGCCTTCCGCGTGGATCACCTGCCTCCCCACCCCTTCCAGGTCATCCCGGGAGAGAACGACGCTGAGGCCTTCTGATCCGCGAATCAAACCCAAGTCGCGCTCAAGCGCCTCTTTTTGCGCATCATGCGGCGCGTCCGCCAGTCTGCCCAGGGCCGAGAACACACCGCCCAACTTCGCCGCCGTGGGGATGTCTATCTGATCGAGGAGGTTGGCGTCCTCATCGGACAAATCGGCCAGAAAGCGCAAATCGGTGTGAAAATCCCAAACGTCCTTGAACTCTATCGGCATCCGCGTCCTCTCCCGAAAACAGGGTCGGGAACATCCCCGACGAAAAAGCCATCTTAACACGCAAGAGTCGGGGTTCGCCTTTGCGCTCCCCCTCAAGCTCGCATAGGCTGTCGGCTTTGTTTGATTGGAGGACGATCGATGTCGACGAGAAAACCCTTGGTGCTGGTCGAGCGCGACGGCCCGCTCGCCACCCTCACGCTCAACCGCACCGAGAAGCGAAACGCCATGAGCTCGGAACTGACGCGCGAGGCGAAATCGGCGATTGCCGAACTCGTGGAGGCGGAGGGCTTGCGCGTTCTGATCATCGAGGGCGCGGGAGGCGTATTCTCCGCCGGAGCCGACGTGGTCGAGATGGGCGCGCTTACAGAAGGCACCGCCCGCGATTTCATCTCGAATCTCCATTCCCTCATCCGCTGTGTTCGTGAGTTCCCGCATCCTGTGGTCTGCAAGTGCCAGGGCTACGTTCTGGGCGGCGCGCTGGAGTTGATGCTCGGCTGCGACCTCCGCGTCGCGGCGGACGATACGAAGTTCGGAATGCCCGAGGTGCGGGTCGGCGTACCGTCGGTCATCGAGGCGGCGCTGTTCGCCCCCTTCTGCGGCTTGGGGGCCGCGCAGGACCTGCTCCTCACGGGCCGGACGTTCGACGCCCAGGAGGCGCATCGTCTGGGAATAGTCCAGCGGATATGCCCGCAATCCGACCTGGAGAAGACGACGCGGGGGGCCGTAATGGAACTTCTCCAGGCCGCTCCCGGCGCGCTCAGCGCCCAGAAGGCGCTTTTGAGAAGGTGGATGCAAGCCTATCTCGAAGCCGCCGTTCCACCCTCCATCGACGCCTTCGAGGCTTCTTTTCGGACCGGCGAACCACAGGAGGGCATGGCCGCGGCGCACGAGAAGCGCCCTCCCGCCTGGGCGCCCGGGGAGGGATAAGGCCTCAGCGAGGGATACCTGGCTCTCGCAGTGGCGTTCCCCCGTTCGGTGTGGCATCTTCACTCATCCCGCCGTAACGAGACAGGAGACCCGATGACGG
>JAPOYD010000144.1 GCA_026706735.1 Nitrospinota bacterium
AGCCCCCCATCATGAAAGCGCTGACCACCGGGGAGGAGCGCTCGCGGGAAATGATGCAGTTAAAAGAGATCGAAAAGCCCGTCCGCATCCTCTTCCCCATCATCACGACCCTGCTCACGGGCCTTCTCCTGCCATCGGCGGCGCCCCTCATCGGGATGCTTATGCTCGGAAACCTCTTCCGAGAATGCGGCGTCGTCGAGAGGCTACTCAAGACCTCAGAAGATGCGCTGCTCAACATCGTGACGATATTCCTGGGCGTCTCGGTGGGCGCTTCGATGACGGCCGAGACGTTTCTCAAGTGGGAGACCATCGGCATTCTTCTGCTCGGCTTCATCGCCTTCGGCATCGGCACGGCCACCGGCGTGATCTTCGGCAAGATCATGGCCGCGGTCAGCCGCACGCCGATCAATCCCCTCATCGGCGCTGCGGGCGTGAGCGCGGTTCCCATGGCGGCCCGCGTCGTCCAGAAGGTGGGGGCCGACGAGAATCCGGGGAACTTTCTGCTCATGCACGCGATGGGGCCCAACGTGGCGGGCGTCATCGGCTCGGCGATAGCGGCCGGCGTGCTGATTTCACTCATCCGAACCTGACGGAGCGACATTCATGGCTGGACCACTGGAAGGCATCCGGGTCGTCGACCTGACGCGAATTCTCGCAGGCCCCTATTGCACCATGATGCTGGGCGACATGGGCGCGGAAGTCATCAAGATCGAAAATCCCGACGGCGGGGACGACACCCGGGGCTGGGGCCCCCCCTTTCTGAACGGGGTGAGCACGTACTTCATCTCCATTAACCGCAACAAGAAAAGCCTCACGCTCAACCTGAAGGACGAGCGCGGAAAGGAGCTTCTGCGGGACTTGATCCGCAAAGGCGATGTCGTCGTGGAGAATTTCAGGCCCGGCGCGCTGGATAAGCTCGGCTTTTCCTGGGAGGAAATTCACCGCATCAATCCCGCGGTCATTTTCGCCTCGCTCTCGGGCTTCGGCCAGACGGGCCCCAGAAGTAGCGAGCCCGGCTTCGACGTGGTCATCCAGGGCGAAGGCGGGATCATGAGCATCACCGGAGAGCCCGACGGCCCGCCCAGTAAGTTCGGCGCATCCATCGCGGACATCACGGCAGGAATGCTCGCCGCCCAGGGGATTCTGCTCTCCCTCTACCACCGCGAGAAGACGGGCGTGGGGCAGATGGTCGACGTCGGCATGCTCGACGGGCAGGTGGCCCTGCTCACCTACCACGCGAACAACTACTTCGGAACCGGAAAGCTTCCGCCCAGACGAGGGAACAAACATCCCTCCATCACGCCGTATGAGACCTATGAATGCAAGGACGGATACTTCAACCTCGGCGTGGGCAACGACAGCCTGTGGCGCAGGTTCTGCGACGCGATGGGGCTGGGGGATATCAAGGAAGACCCCAAGTTCGCCATCAACAAGGACCGTGTGGACAACCGCCTGGAACTTCAGGAGATTCTAGACGCCTTCTTCGCGGAGAAGACGGTGGGGGAAACACTCGAAGCGCTGCGGGGAGCGGGCATTCCGTGCGGCCCGATCAACAACCTCGAACAGGTGCTTAACGAGCCCCAGGTCCTCGCGCGCGAGATGGTGGTGGACGTCGATGTGCCCGTCGCCGGCCCCACGAAGGTGACCGGCGTGCCCATCAAGCTCTCCGAGACCCCGGGCGCCGTGCGGACGCCCCCTCCCACGCTGGGCCAGCACACCGAAGAGGTGCTCGAATCCGTTCTCGGCATGGATGAAGCGCAAAGAAACGCTCTCCGGGATGAAGGCGTGGTATGAGGCATGTGCGATGGAATTCTTTGCGAACCACTCCGGGATGAGGGCGTTGGCCCTGTGTAAAGGTTCGTGGGGGGATTGAGGTGCGGATACCGGGCGTTCAGATCGAAAAACCCAAATCCCTCAGCAAGATGGTGTCGGAGCAGATAAAAGACGCCATCCTGAGCGGCATCTTCCAGCCGGGAGACAAGCTGGTCGAGACGACGCTGACCGAGTCGATGGGCGTGAGCAGAACCCCGCTGCGCGAAGCCTTCCGGGAACTCGCGGCGGAAGGCTACATCACCGTCGTCCCGCACAAGGGGGCGCACGTGAGCCTCGTGAGCGAGGACGAGGTTCTGGACATCTACGCCATCACGAGCGTACTCGAGGGTCTCGCCACGCGCCTCGCGACCCCGAACCTCCGGGAAGGCAGGGCGAACGAAAGGCTGCATGCGTTTTTCGAGCAGTTGAAGCGCCGCCACGAGCACGGCGAGGTGGACGCCTACTGGGCGGCGAACCGTGATTTTCATCGCCACATCACGAGCGCTTGCGAGAACTCGAGACTCCAGGGGCTCATCGGGAACCTCCGGCAGCAGATCATGAAAACCCGCGTGGTGACGCTCCACGCGCCCGGGCGTCTGGATAACTCCATGGCCGAGCATGAGGATATACTCCAGGCCATTCTCGACGGCGACGGGAGAGGCGCCGAACACCTCGTGATCAGACACCTGGAAATTCAGGGAAAATTCGTGCTGGACCTCATCAAGAAATCGCCTGAAAACGCGAGTATCCCGGTCGCGGAACGCGACTAGGCGAACACCTCCCGGACACTTGCGCCCTCCAAGCCTAAGGCTTCCGCCACGCCCGCGTGCGTGATGCGCCCTTCGGCCACGTTCAGGCCATCGGCGAGGTGTGGATTGCGCCTCAGCGCTTCCTTGAGGCCCGAATTGGCCAGTTCCAGGGCGTAGGGCAGCAAGGCGTTCGAGAGCGCGATGGTGCTCGTGCGGGGGACGACCCCCGGCATGTTCGCCACCCCGTAGTGGACGACGCCCTCGACGACGTAAGTGGGATCCGAATGATAGGTGGGCCGTATCGTCTCCACGCAACCGCCCTGGTCCACCGCAACGTCCACGATGACGGCGCCGGGGTTCATCTCGCCCAGCATATCGCGCGAAACCAGAACCGGCGTTCGCCCGCCCGGCACCAAAACGGCGCCGATGACCAGATCCGCCTCCCGCAGGGCTTCACGGATGGTAAAGCGCGTGGACACCAGGGTCTTGACCCGGCCGTCGAATATATCGTCGATATACTCGAGACGCGCGTGATTGATGTCGAAGACCGTGACGCCCGCGTGCATGCCGACCGCAATTTTGGCCGCGTTCTTTCCGACGATGCCGGCACCTAAGATAACCACGTTCCCCCGGGGAACGCCCGGCGCCCCGGCCAGCAAAACGCCGCGGCCGCCCAGGTTTTTTCCGAGATACTTCGCACCCTCCTGAACGGCCATCCTGCCCGCGATTTCACTCATGGGCTGCAGAATGGGTAAAACGCCTTCGGGCGAAGTCACCGTCTCGAACGCGACGGCGCAGGCTCCGCTCTCCACGAGGGCGCGCGCAAGGGGCCGGCAGGCGGCCAGATGCAAAAAGGCGAACAGAATCTGCCCTTCGCGCATCAGCGGAAATTCCGGCTCCAGGGGTTCCTTGACCTTGACGATCATCTCCCCCTCCGACCAGAGTTCCTCAGCTGTCGAAACGACCCGCGCGCCCACCGCCTCGTATTCCGCATCCCCGATACCGGCGTCGAGACCCGCCCCTTTTTCCACCATCACGGCGTGGCCCGCCTCTACGAGAGCCTCCACGGCGCCGGGCGTCAAGGCGACCCTGTATTCATCCTGTTTGATTTCCCTCAGCAGCCCGATTTTCATGAGCTCTCCACCTCCTCTTCCACGACATGGAACGTACTCTCCGCCTCGGCGACGGCCCGGCCGTCTTCCGCCCTGGTTGCTTTTCCCTCCAGGACGAAGAACCTGCCCTTTTTCTTCTTGAGCCTTCCCTCGAGCAGCAAGGGGGTGCCGACCGGAAGGGGGTCGCGATAGCGGATTTCGCTTCTCGCCGAGTAGGCGCGCATCCCTTTGAGGAAAAGCCAGTTCGCCATGACGTCATCGAGAACGCTGAAAACGATGCCGCCGTGCGTGACGCCGTCGTAGCCCTGGTGGACGGACTGCGGCGTGAACTCGGCGCGGCAGACGTCGCCATCGAGCCGGAAAGTGATTTTCAGGCCAATCGGGTTCGCGGGTCCGCATACGAAACAGCCATCCGCATCCGGGCGTCCTCTTGAATCAGACATTGGCTCGTTCTCCATTACGTTTCGGCCAAAGAAAAAAGGAGAGCCTCGGCGGCTCTCCTTTCAGGAGTCTCATATATTTGGGCTCCTACGCTTCCCCTTGCGCCTCTTTTCTCTTCTGGCGTCGCTCCCGCCTTTCTTCTTCTCTCGTGGTGTCTCTGTCGATCAACTCAAGGAGCGCCATGGGCGCGGCGTCTCCCTGCCGGGGGGGGAGGCGCAGAATCCGGGTATAGCCGCCGGGCCGTTCCGCATATCTCGGAGCGATGGTCTCCATGAGTTTGGCAACCGCAGCGGGGGTCTTGAGGTAAGAGGCGACCTGCCGCCGCGCATGGAGCGTGCCTTTCTTGCCCGTGGTGATAATGCGCTCGGCGTGGCGACGAACCTCCTTGGCCTTCGCCAGCGTCGTCCGCACCCTCTCCTCGTCGATGAGGGAAGTGACCATGTTCCTCGTCATGGCATCGCGATGCTTTGAGGTGCGTCCCAGTTTTCTGCCGTGCCATCGGTGCCGCATCTGTCTATTTCCTATTCTTGTTCGGAATCATCCTGCCCGCTCACCTCGCGCGGCGTGAGATTCATATAGCCCAAATCCATTCCGAGGGACAAACCCATCCCTGTGAGGATATCACGAATTTCATTCAGACTCTTGCGCCCGAAGTTCCTCGTTCTCAGCAACTCGGCTTCCGTTTTTTGCACCAATTCGCCCAAAGTGCGGATCCGCGCGTTTTTCAGGCAGTTATAGCTGCGAACCGAAAGCTCGAGTTCCTCTACGCTTCTGCCGAGACTCTCCACCATTCTTTGCTTGCGCTCATCCACCTTGGGCGCCTGCGGCGCACGTTCTTCCTCGAAGTTGATGAATATCTGGAGGTTGTCCTTCAATATCTTCGCCGCGTGGGCAACCGCATCCACGGGGGCGACGGTTCCGTTCGTCTCCACGTCGAGAATCAGCTTGTCGTAGTCCGTGATATCGCCCACCCGGGTCTTCTCCACCTGGAAGGTGCAGCGGCGGATGGGTGAGAATATGGAGTCCATCGGGATGAATTGGGGGCCGAGGGTCAAATCCACGTTTCTCTCCGCGGGGACGTAGCCGCGCCCGATGTTCGCCACGAGTTCCACCTCGAGTTCCGCCTCATCGTTCATGTTGGCGATCTCCACCTCGGGGGTCAGCACCTTCACGCCCCCAGGGGCTTCGATATCTCCCGCCTTGAATACGCCGGCGGAACCCGAATGCTGATAATGCATATGAACCGGCAAAGTTTCCGATTCCACGTCAATGACGACGTCCTTGAGATTCAGGATGATTTCCGTCACATCTTCCATGACGCCGGGAATGCTCGAAAACTCGTGAAACACCCCCTCGATGCGCACACCCGTAAAAGCGGCTCCCTGCAGTGAAGACAAGATCACGCGGCGGAGCGCATTGCCCAGCGTAACGCCATACCCGCGCTCCAGGGGCTCAGCGACAAAACGGCCGAAAGTATCGGTCAAACTTTCCGGCTGCGGCTCCAGGCCAGTGGGTTTGACCAGATCAGCAATGGCTGTCATTTCTATCGGTCCTCCGTTCGGCGGTTGACCACTTTTAGAAACAAGTTGGTCGAAACAAGCACGTCCATTATTTGGAATACAGTTCCACTATTTGCTGCACGTTGATGTCAATCTGCGACTCAATCAGACTGGGCGGCTCCAGGACGCGCGCCTGAAGATCGGCGTGGTCCACGTCGAGCCAGGCGGGAGCGCCGCGCACTTTCCCTTTCTCCGCACTCTGCACGATCAGCGCGATCTTCTTGCTTTTCTCCTTTATCTCGACGACATCGCCCTTGCGCACGACGAACGCCGGGCGATTCACTTTCCTGCCGTTCACCCGGATGTGGTTGTGAATCACCAGTTGACGCGCCTGGTTCCGTGAATCCGCGAAACTCGCCCGGAAAACGACGTTATCCAGCCTGGATTCGAGCAGTGAAAACAGGTTGTCGCCGGTAACGCCCTTGCGCCGCGCCGCTTCTTTGTAATAAAGCCGGAACTGCTTCTCCAGCACGCCGTACACCCGACGCGCCTTTTGTTTCTCCCGAAGCTGCTGCCCGTATTCGCTCAGCTTTCCCCGCGAACGCGCTGCGCCATGCTGCCCCGGCGGAAAGCTTCGCTTCTCGAAAGAGCATTTATCGCCGATGCAGCGATCTCCCTTCAAGAAGAGCTTCATCCCCTCTCTTCGGCAAAGCCGACAAACCGAATCCTTGTATCGCGCCAAAATTCAAACTCCCTCTTCGCCTTGACCTAGACCCGGCGCCGTTTCCGTGGACGGCAACCATTGTGGGGAATAGGCGTTACGTCACGAATGAGACTCACCTCGAGACCCGCAGCGGCCAGCGAGCGAATCGCCGCTTCCCGGCCGGAACCGGGACCGCTCACGAATACTTCCACCGAAGTCACGCCCAGGTCCAACGCTTTCTTGGCAACATCCGCGGCAGCCATCTGCGCGGCGAAAGGCGTGCTTTTGCGGGAACCCTTAAACCCCTGTCCGCCCGCCGTCGACCAGCAAACCACGTTCCCGCCCGTGTCGGAGATCGAGATCATGGTGTTGTTGAAGGTCGCCAGAATATGAGCTTGCCCCTTGCCGATGGCTCTTCGCTCACGACGGCGCTTTCCACCGCGCTTTCCTCTGCCCGCCTGCGCCAATTGAAATCTCCTACCCTGTGAGAGACGAAATCAAAAAAATCAGCTGTCCTTTTTCTTTGCGCCCACCGTCTTGCGGGGCCCCTTACGGGTGCGCGCGTTCGTGTGGGTCCTTTGCCCGCGAACGGGCAGTCCGCGGCGGTGCCGGAGCCCCCGATATGTGCCGATGTCCATCAATCTCTTGATGTTCATCGTCACCCGGCTCCTCAAGTCGCCCTCCACCGCATAGCCGCGCTCGATAATCTCGCGCAATGCCTGCACATCGGCCTCGGTGAGGTCCTTCACCTTGGAGAAGGCATTGATCTTCGCTTCTTCCACTATCTTGTTCGCGGAAGTCCGCCCGATTCCATAGATATACGTCAAAGCGATGTTGACGTTCTTTTCGTTGGGAATATCCACTCCGGCTATACGGGCCATTCGCGTCCTCCTTTATTTCCTTATCGCCGCCTCAACCTTGTCGCTGTTTGTGCTTGGGGTTCGAACACAAGACGCGCACGACACCCTTGCGACGGATGACCTTGCACTTGTCGCACATCGGCTTGACGGAACTTCTCACCTTCATGGCCTGACTCCAAATCTCACCTGAAAATCTACTTGTACCGACTCGTTATCCGCCCTCTCGTCAAATCGTACGGGGATAGTTACACCTTGACGTTGTCCCCCGGGAGAATCCGGATAAAGTGCATCCGCATTTTCCCCGAGATATGGGCCAATACCTTGTGGCCCCCTTCGAGTTCAACGCGAAACATCGCGTTCGGCAGAGGCTCCACGACGATTCCATCCACCTCTATCACGCCTTCCTTGGGAGCTCTCTCCTCGCGCTCCGCCTGATCGCGCTTCCTCTGCTTCCTGCTTCCCCCCCGGCGCGGTCTCCTCATGCTGCCAGGCTCAGAATATCCGGGCCGTCTTCGGTGATGGCGACGGAATGCTCAAAATGCGCGGAGAGTTTCTCGTCCGCTGTGACGACTGTCCATTCATCGCTTAAAACCTTCACGTCATGAACGCCCATGTTCAGCATCGGCTCGATGGCGAGAACCATACCCGCCTTGAGCTCCGGCCCCGTGCCGGGTTCGCCGAAATTCGGAACCTGGGGTTCTTCGTGAAGATTCGTTCCCACCCCATGCCCCACATAGGCGCGAACCACCGAAAAACCGGCGCCTTCCGCGTGCTTTTGCACGGCATGTGAAATATCAAACAACCGGTTGCCCGGCTTGGCCTGCTCGATACCCTTGAAAAGCGACTCCTCACAGCATTTCAACAATTTGTCCGCCTCCGGATCAACTTTGCCCACGGGGAATGTGACGGCATGATCCCCAAAGTAGCCATACAGTTTCGCCCCGACATCCACGCTGACGATATCCCCCTCCTCGAGCTTCTTCTTCGAGGGCACCCCATGAACCACCTCTTCGTTGATCGAAGCGCATATCGTGTGCTGATAGCCTCTGTATCCCTTGAATGCGGGTACCGCTCCCTGTTCACGAATAATCCGTTCCGCCAAGGCATCCAGCTCCAGTGTCGTGACGCCCGGTCGAATCGCTTCTCTGAGTTCCGACATGACGCTCATGACCACCCGGTTGCTCGCCCGCAAACGCTCAATCTCTTTACGCGAACGAAGGATAATCGCCATCAAGCAAGCACCTGGGCAATACCTTCCTCCACCCTCTGCGCGATTTCCTCGACGCTGCCCTGACCGTCAATTTCCGCGATCTTGCCCTTGTCGCGGTAAAACGCCACCAACGGCTTGGTATGCTCTTCATACAGCCGCAAGCGCCGAAGCACCGTGCTTTTCATGTCGTCCTCGCGCTGGTAGAGGTCTCCTCCGCACGCGGAGCAAAGCGAGGGGTCCATGTTGGGATACACGGCGCCGCATTTCCTGCAGGTGAGCCTGCCCGCCAACCGGGCCACCACGGCTTCACTCGATACATTGAAATAGATAACCACATCAACGCTTTCGGGCAAAACCCTCTCCAGGGCCTCGCCCTGTTCAATCGTCCGGGGAAAACCGTCCAGGATAAATCCATTATCGCAGTCCGTTCGGGAAATACGCTCCTCGATGACCGAAATGATCAGCTCATCGGGCACGAGACAACCCTGGTTGATGATATCCCCCACCTGCTGCCCGAGCATCGTCTTCTCCGCCACCGCCTGACGCAACATGTCTCCCGTCGATATTTCGGGTATCTGCAGGGATTTCGAGAGCTCGGCTCCCTGAGTCCCCTTCCCCGATCCTGGAGGACCCAAAAGAATTATTTTCATTTCCTAACCCGCACGCCCCCGTATGCGCCCCCGGCGCAGAAAACCTTCATAATTTCGCATCACCAGATGAGACTCAATCTGCCGCTGGGTATCCACCGCCACACCCACGACAATCAAGAGCGCCGTTCCGCCGAAGAAGAACGGCACGTTGAACCACTGGATAAGATAAGTGGGTAAAATAACGATGGCGCTCAGGTAGATGGCGCCCAGGAACGTCAGGCGGCTCAGGGTGCGGTCGATGAAATCCGCTGTGGGCCGGCCCGGGCGCCTTCCCGGAATGAAACCGCCGTATTTCCTCAAATTTTCCGCCACGTCCATCGGATTGAATATGATTGCGGTATAGAAATAGGCGAAGAAGAAAATCAGCACGACCGTCAGCACCACGTACCAGGTGCTCGGTGGCGTGAGCGCCGCGCTCAACTGCTGGAGCCAGTCCACGTTCGAGAATTGCGCGATCGTGGCGGGAAAAAGAATCATCGAACTCGCGAAGATCGGCGGAATGACGCCCGATGTGTTGACCTTCAAGGGCAGGTGCGTCTCCTGGCCCCCCGCCATTTTCCGGCCCACCATCCGCTTAGCGTATTGGACCCTGATTCGGCGCTGCCCCGCCTCGAACCAGACCACGAGGCCCACGACGGCCACCATGCCCACCGCCAGCACGATCATGACGAAAGGCTGCAGCTCCCCGGTGCCCAGCAGGCGGAACGTATTGATGATCGCGCCGGGCAGACCGGCGACGATGCCGGCGAATATGATGAGGGAAATTCCGTTGCCGATGCCTCGCTCGGTAATTTGCTCGCCGAGCCACATGATGAACGAAGTACCCGCCACCAGCGTGAGAACCGTCATCAACCGGAATCCCCAACCCGGGTCCGGAACCACGAGCGCTCCCGTGGGGGCGGACATCTGCTCGATACCGATGGCGATGCCGAAACCCTGCACCGTTGAGAGAAAGACCGTGCCGTAGCGCGTGTACTGGTTGATCTTCTTGCGCCCCGAATCCCCTTCCTTTTTCAGACGCTCCAGATGGGGAACCGCGACCGTGAGCAATTCCAGGATAATGGAGGCGCTGATGTAGGGCATGATGCCCAGGGCGAAAATCGTCAGCTGGCTCAGGGCGCCGCCCGTGAAGAGGTCGAAAAACTGCATGAGCGTGCCGCCGCCACGGCTCAACTCGGCGAAAAAGGCGGCCAGCGCCACGGTGTCGATCCCCGGCGTGGGAATATGCGCCCCGATTCGGTAGACCGCCAGGATACCGAGCGTAAAGAGAATCCTGTTTTTCAGCTCGGGCACCTGGAAGATGCTGGGAACGCCGCCTTCCCTCACTCGCTTTTATCCTCCGGCTTCGCGGCCAGGGCCACGATCTCGACGCTGCCTCCCGCGCTCTCGATTTTCCGGCGGGCCGATTCGCTGCATTTTTGAACTTTGAGGTGAATCGCGCGGTCGACCTCGCCCTCACCCAGGAGCTTGACGCCGTCTCTGCCGATTTTCCGGATCAGGCCGGCAGCCTGGAGAGTGTCGGCGTCGACGCTCGCGCCCGTCGCCAGAATACCTAAGCGCCCCACGTTCAACTCGGCGAACTCTTTTTTGAAGCGGTTATTGAATCCACGTTTCGGCAAGCGACGCTGGAGCGGCATCTGACCGCCCTCGAAGCCTACTTTTCGGCTGTAGCCGGAGCGGGATTTCTGACCCTTGTGCCCCCGGGTCGAGGTCTTGCCCCTGCCGGAGCCTACGCCACGCCCCACGCGCCGACGGGCCTTCACCGCCCCGTCCGGGGAGGACAAATCACCCAGGCCCGTAAATGAATTTTCTGGCTTCGCGTCGTTCTCGGACATATGAATCCGGGGCGCTAGGCCCCTTCCTCCACTTCTACGAGATGCTTGATCTTGAACACCATGCCGCGAATACAGGCGTTGTCCGTTTTCACGACCGTCTGGTTGATCCGCCTCAGACCCAATCCATGCAATACAGCGCGCTGCTTCGGGTTCGAGCCGGACGAGCTTTTTTTCAAGGTGATTTTAATCTTATCCTGCGCCATCTTTCCCTCTATTCTTCTTTCGCGTCGGCGTCTTCGCCATCGCTTGCATCGACGGCGTCACCGGCCTCGTCGGCCACGGGGTCGCCGTCCACGGCATCTTCCGCCGCGGCCTCTGCATCCACTGGCGCTACCTCGACAGCCTCCGTCTCTGCGCCTTCGGCGGCCTCATCGGCCAAACCGATGCCCCGGAGCGCGAAAACCTCCTCCCGGTTGCGCAGCGAGGACAAACCCTGCAGCGTCGCCTTGGCCGCGTTGTGCGGGTTGTTCGTGCCGATGCACTTCGTCAATATGTCGCGCACCCCGGCGACGTCCAGAACCGCGCGCACGGGCCCGCCTGCGATGACGCCCGTCCCCCGCGCCGCCGGTTTGAGCAGCACGCGGCCCGCGCCGTATTTGCCCATCGTCTGGTGGGGAATCGTCTCATGGTCGAGGGCCACCTTCACCATCGACTTGCGGGCTTTCTCCACACCCTTGCGAATGGCTTCGGGCACCTCGTTCGCCTTGCCCATCCCGATGCCGACCTGCCCTTTCCTGTCGCCGACAGTCACCAGGGCGCTGAAACTGAAGCGCCTGCCGCCCTTCACCACCTTGGCCACGCGGTTCACATAGATGACCCGGTCGATGAATTCACGCTCTTCCGGATTTTCAGGCTCTCTATCCCGGCCTCTTCTCGCCTCTCGCGCCATCAGAAACTTACCCCCGTTTCTCTCACACTATCGGCCAGCGCCTTCACGCGGCCATGATAGAGATAGCCGTTGCGATCGAAAACCACTTTTTCCACACCCTTGGCCTTCGCGCGATCAGCCAGCAGCTTGCCAACGATTGCGGCGCCCGCCACGTTGCTCCCGCCCGCGTTTTCGGCGCCCTTCGCCTCGGATGCGAAATCCTTCTCACGAGAGGAAGCCGCCGCCAGGGTCTCGCCCGTGACGTCATCAATCATCTGGGCATAGATGTGAGCGCCGCTCCTGAAAACCGTCAAACGCGGACGCTCACTCGTCCCGCGGCTCTTCTTGCGAATCCTCGCCTTTCGCTTGAGCCTCGCCTCAAGCTTGCTCAGTCGACCCACTTCTCAAACCTCCCGCGCTACACGCCGGCCTTGCCGACCTTGCGGCGAACCGTCTCGCCCGCATAGCGGATGCCCTTGCCCTTGTACGGCTCCGGGGGCTTTACCTTGCGGATTTCAGCGGCCACCCAGCCCACCATCTGCTTGTCGATGCCCTTCACCTTGATCGCCGTTCGAGTCCTGTCACTCTGCACCTCGAAAGTGATGCCCTCAATCGGTTCGATGAGCACCGGATGTGAAAAACCCACGTTCAGGACGACTCCCTCGCCCCTCGCCTCCACGCGGTATCCAAGGCCGATTATCTCGAGTTCCTTCTCAAAGCCTTTTGTCACGCCTTCGACCATATTGGCGATAAGCGAGCGCGTGAGGCCGTGCAGCGATTTATCCTGGCGGGATTCGCTGACGCGCGAGACGACGATGTTCCCGTCATCAATCTCCACATTCGGCCTGTGGTGCAGCTCGAGTTCCAATTCACCCAGAGGCCCTTTGACGAAGATTTGCCGTCCATCGAGCTTCACTTCCACGCCCGAGGGTATGGGAATCGGCATTTTTCCGATGCGTGACATTCAAACCACCTCACCAAATTTCACAAAGAACTTCACCGCCCACACCCAGATTTCTCGCTTCCTCATCCGTCACCACGCCTCGCGAGGTCGTGAGAATGGCGATTCCCATGCCGTTGAGCACCTTGGGAACCGACTCCTTGTTCACGTATACGCGAAGACCGGGCTTGCTGACGC
Organism: Nitrospinota bacterium; assembly: GCA_026706735.1. Lineage (GTDB taxonomy): Bacteria > UBA8248 > UBA8248 > UBA8248 > UBA8248 > Bin107. The sequence goes on from JAPOYD010000144.1 coordinate 12,878, forward strand.
GCTTGAGGCCGCTCAACACCAGCTTGCCGTCCTGGGGTGGCTTGAGTTCCACCTTGATCTGCGTCTGTCCAGCAGGCCCGGGCTCGATGTCGTAGCCTTTGATGTAGCCCTGGGACTTGAGGATGCCGACGACACTCTCTTTAAGCTTACTGCCTGGAATCTCGACACTATCATGACCCGCACGCACCGCATTGCGAATGCGCGTCAGAAGATCGGCAATGGGATCCGTCATGCTCATATTCTTTGCTCTCCGCCTACCAGCTCGATTTCGTGACGCCCGGAATCTCGCCCTTGAGCGACAATTCACGGAAGCAGATTCGACAAATCTTGAAACGCCTCAAGTAGCCTCGCGGACGCCCGCAACGCTGGCAGCGGTTATACGCCCGCACGCCGAACTTGGGCGGCTTCTTCTGTTTCGCAATCAAGCACTTTTTCGCCACTGTATTTCCTCTTAATTCACACGGAAGGGAACGCCTAACTCGCGAAGCAACGCCCTGCCCTCCTCATCGGTATTCGCCGACGTGTTCATGACGACCCCGACGCCTCGGGATCTCTCCACCTTGTCGAAATCGATTTCGGGAAAAATGATCTGTTCTCGAATCCCGAGGCTGTAGTTCCCGCGGCCATCGAAGGATTTGGGGCTCAAGCCCCTGAAATCGCGCACGCGCGGGAGCGCCACGTTCACCAGGCAGTCCATGAAATCCCACATCCGCACGCCGCGAAGCGTCACCATCGCTCCGATTGGCATCCCCTCGCGAAGCTTGAAATTCGCGATGGACTTTCTCGCGCGGGTGATCACAGGCTTCTGGCCCGCAATGCTCGTCAGTTCAGCCACTCCGTTTTCAAGAGTCGCCGCATTCTGGACGGCCTCCCCGAGCCCCATGTTCAACGTGATTTTCAGAAGCCGTGGAATCTGCATGACGTTGACGTATTCAAACTCCTTGCGGAGTTTTTCCATGATTTCGTCACGATAGAACTGCAACATTCTGGGCACGTACGCCATTTCGATTGGAATCCTTCTCCTGATCTACACCGTATCGAGCAATTCGCCGCTGCTGTGCGTTACGCGCACATGAGCGCCGTCTTCGAGCCGCTTTCTCCGAATCCGGGAGGGCTGGTTGGTCTTCGGGTCCACGGGCATGACGTTGGAAATATGAATCTTTCCCTCCCGCTCCAGGATGCCCCCTTGCTGCTGCCCCTGACTCGGCTTCGTGTGCCGCTTCACCACGTTCACCTTCTCGACGATCACGCGGTTTTCATGTTTAAGCACCTGAAGCACTTTGCCGGTCTTTCCCTTCTCGCGGCCTGCGATCACCTGAACGATGTCGCCTTTTTTCACATGCGTTTTCCTTGATTTCGAACCCATCACGTTCCTCACAAAACCTCAGGCGCGAGCGAAACGATGCGCATGAAACGCTTGCGACGCAACTCGCGAGCCACGGGCCCGAAAATACGCGTCCCCATCGGCTCGCGCGCTTCATTGATGATGACGACGGCATTGTCGTCGAAGCGAATGTAGGTGCCGTCCTCGCGCCCGGTCTCCTTGACGGTCCGAACGACGACGGCGCGCCTGACCTCCCCCTTCTTGATGGGACTGTTCGGCACGGCTTCCTTGATCGCCACGACAATGATGTCGCCGATCCGCGCATACCGGCGGCGCGAACCACCCAGCACCTTGATGCACTGGGCGCGCTTCGCCCCTGAATTGTCCGCCACGCCGCACATTGTTTCGACCTGAATCATTTTCCCGGTTCCCTACTTGCTGCGATCAATCACATCCAGAAGACGCCAGCGCTTCCTCCGGCTGAGCGGCCTGGTTTCGATGATGCGCACCCTGTCCCCCGCGTGCAGGGAGTTCTCCTCATCGTGGACCAGATATTTCTTCCGCCTGCGCACAACGCGCTTGAAGGTCGTATGCTTGAACATACGCACCACTTCGACGGTGACGGTCTTGTCCATCACGTCGCTTACGACCCTTCCTTCCCGAACCTTCCGCCTGCCCCGAACTTGACTCATCTAAGATCCCTCTTCCTCAGCGCCTGCGGCCTGCGCTCCGTCTCGCTCACGCTTTGAAGTCAGCACACGCGCCAAATCCCGCTTTAGCAGACCGATGCGCGCCGTGTTGTCCAATTGGCCTGTCGCCTTTCGAAAGCGCAGGTTGAACAACTCTTGACGTAATTCCTTCTCCTTGAACCCGAGCTCATCATCGCTCAACTCGAGGACCTCGCTGTATTTCACGCCATCATCCCCCTCAGGAAGAGGTCACTATCCTGGTTTTACAGGGCAGCTTCTGGGCGGCCAGACGAAGCGCTTCGCGAGCGACGTCGTCGGCGACGCCATCCATCTCGTAGAGGATCCGGCCTGCGCGCACGGGCGCCACCCAGTATTCGGGCGAGCCCTTGCCCTTGCCCATGCGAACCTCTGCCGGTTTCTTGCACATGGGTTTATCCGGGAAAAGACGAATCCATATCCGTCCGCCGCGCTTGACGTGGCGCGTCATGGCGATGCGTGCCGCCTCGATCTGGCGCGCCGTGATGTGCGTCGTCTCCAGAGTCTGAAGCCCGTAGGAACCGAACGAGAGAGTCGAGCCGCGCTGGGCCTTGCCGTCCAGACGCCCCTTCTGCATCTTTCTGAACTTCGTTCTTTTCGGTTGCAGCATGTCTCGCTCCTAAGCGCCTGTTACGAACCCAGCGTCTGGGAAGGCGTTCTTCTCGCCTGACGGATCATTTCGCCCCTGAATATCCAGACCTTCACCCCGATGATCCCGTATGTCGTCTTGCCTTCGGCGAATCCGTAGTCGATGTCCGCGCGAAGGGTCTGCAGGGGAACGCGCCCCTCTCTGTACCATTCGGTTCGCGCAATCTCGGCGCCCCCAAGCCTGCCGGAGCACTGGATCTTCACGCCTTTGGCGCCAAAACGAAGGGCCGAGGTCACCGCTTTTTTCATCGCGCGGCGAAAGGCGATCCGGCGCTCGAGCTGCATGGCGATGTTCTCCGAAACGAGTTGTGCGTCCATCTCGGCCTTGCGCACTTCCTTGATGTTCACGTTCACCTGGTTGCCGGTGAGCTCCTGCAGATCCGCCTTCAGCCTGTCGACCTCAGCGCCGCGCTTTCCGATGATGATGCCCGGCCGGGCCGTCCAGATGTTGATGCGCGCGCGCTCGCTGGCGCGTTCTATCTCCACGTTGCTCACGCCTGCGTGCGAGAGGCGCTCCTTCACGTATTTGCGGATGCGCAGATCGTCCAGGAGCAGGTCGCCGAAATTGTGCTTGGCGAACCAGTGCGAATTCCAGCCTCTGGTGATGCCGACCCGAAAACCGATGGGGTGAACTTTTTGACCCATAGTATCTCCCTAACTCGCCTCGCCGATATCCACGCGAATGTGGCAACTTCTGTGCTTGACGCGGCCGATGCGCCCGCGCGCGCGCGCCCGGAACCGCTTGAGCGTCGGCCCCGCGTCCACCCGAATGCTCTTCACGATAAGACCTTCGGGATCGTCGTGTTCACCCTTGTCGGTGGCGTTCGCGAGCGCGGAGAGAAGAACCTTCTCCACCACCTTGGCCGATGAACGCGTGGACAGACGCAAAAGGTTGAGGGCGTCCGCGACCCGCTTGCCGCGGATCATGTCCGCTATCTGGCGCGTCTTGCGCGGCTTGGCCCGGTAATATTTCAAAATCGCCTTGGACATGTCATTCCCTGTCTGTTTCGCCTTATCCGCCAACACCTACTTGAGCGTAACCTGACGCTTCGTCATTCCCGAGTGCGAGCGGAACGTGCGGGTGGGAGAAAAATCCCCGAGCTTGAAGCCCACCATGTTCTCCGTCACGTACACGGGTATGAATTTCTTGCCGTTGTGCACGGCGAACGTATGGCCCACGAAATCCGGGACGATGGTGGAGCGCCTCGACCAGGTCCTGATCATCCGCTTCTCGCCGCTCTCGTCCATCGCCTCCACTTTCTTGCGAAGGTGAGCGTCTACGAACGGGCCCTTGTGAAGAGAACGTGGCATCGCTATCCAATCTCCCTGATATCCGGCTACCTGGATTTTCTTCGCCGCACGATGAATTTGGAAGAAGGCTTATCCTTCTTGCGCGTCTTGTACCCTTTCGTCGGCTTGCCCCACGGGGTCACCGGGTGCCTGCCTCCCGAACTCTTGCCCTCGCCGCCGCCCAGGGGATGATCCACCGGGTTCATGGCCACGCCGCGGACGTTCGGACGACGGCCCAGCCAGCGCTTGCGCCCCGCCTTGCCGAGGCTCACGTTGCTGTGATCGGAATTTCCGACTTCGCCAATCGTGGCGTAGCACGACAGGTGAATCATTCGAACCTCGCCGGAGGAGAGCCGGAACTGGGCGTAAGCCCCCTCCTTCGCCATGAGCTGGGCGCTCACGCCCGCACTGCGGGCGATTTGCCCGCCGCGCCCGGGCTTCATCTCGATGTTGTGGCACGTGGTGCCCAGCGGAATCCGCTCCACGGGCAGCGCGTTGCCGGTGCGAATCTCCGCGTCCGGCCCGGAACTGACGGTCGCGCCCACTTCCAGGCCGTCGGGCGCGATGATATAGCGCTTCTCCCCGTCCAGATAGACGATGAGCGCCAGTCGCGCCGAGCGGTTCGGGTCATATTCAATCGAGCGCACCTTGCCGGGCACGCCGGTCTTCTCGCGCCGAAAATCCACCACCCGGTAGCGGCGCTTATGGCCCCCGCCCCTCTGGTAGGTGGTGATGCGGCCCCGGTTGTTTCTTCCGCCGGATTTCGACAGCCCCTTGGTCAGAGACTTCTCGGGCCGATCCGTCGTGATCTCCTCTCTCAGGAGAACGTCCTGGAATCTCCGCCCCGGAGAAGTCGGCTTGTATTTTTTTACCGGCATAGCACTCGCCTCAAAAACTAAGCAGATTCAAAAAACTCGATGGTGTCGCCTTCGCGCAGCGTCACAATCGCTTTTTTCCATGCTGGCTTGGTGCCCTGGTAGCGGCCCATGCGAACCTTCTTCCCGGGCACCCGCATCGTGTTCACGTTCAGCACCGTGACGCCGAACAACTCCTGCACCGCCTTTTTTATCTCTATCTTGTTGGCGCTGACGGCGACCTCGAAGACGACCTTGTTCGCCGCCTCGGTGCTCGCGATGCTTTTTTCCGTCACGCAGGGTCTGCGGATGATGGATGTGTTCTCCATGCCCTAGCCCGCCAATCTTTCCGATATGCCGTCGAGCGCACCCTTGGTGCAAACGAGGTGCTCGTGGCCCATGATGTCGTATACGTTCAGGCCTTCGGGTTTCATCGGCTTCGCACCCTTGATGTTTCTCGTCGCCAATTCAAAATTCCGCTCGCCCCCGTCATCCACGATCAGCGCCTTTCGCCCCAGATTCAGATTCCCGATGACTTCCACCATGAGGCGCGTTTTCGGCTCGGGCAAATTGAGGTCGCGCACGATGAGCAGCTTCCCCTCTTTCCACTTGAGATTGAGAGCGCTTCTCAATGCGCCACTTTTCATCTTCTTGTTCATCTTCTGGCTGTAATCACGCGGCTTGGGGCCGAAGGTGACCCCGCCGTGGCGCCATATCGGGGATTTGACGTCGCCCGCGCGCGCGCGTCCCCCGCCCTTTTGCCGGAAGGGCTTCGCGCCCGTGCCGTGCACTTCCTTGCGCGTCAGCGTCGAGTGCGTGCCTGCGCGCCGCCCCGCGAGTTGCGCCTTCACCATCTGGTGAATGAGGTGCATCTTGACCTGCCCGTCGAATACGGACTCAGGCAGATCCATCTGCTCCACCACCTCTCCTTCGAGGTCATACACATCAATCTGGGGCATCTCGCTCCTCAACTCCCTCGTGCGGCCCGCTTGGAAGCCTTCAGGGGATTCAGGCTCCTGGATTGCTCTTTCGGTTTTTCCAATCCGCCCCTGTTGCCCTTGACGCTCTTGCGCAGAACCACAAATCCGTTGTTCGCCCCGGGCACGGCGCCTCTGAGCATCAGGAGATTCTCCTCGGGGATGATGTCCACAACCAAAAGCCCCTGCGTAGTGACCTTCTCGTTCCCCATCTGACCCGGCATTTTCTTGCCCTTGATGATTTTCGAGGGATACGCAGATGCTCCCATCGCGCCGGGCAGGCGATCGAACATGCCTCCGTGAGAGGCCGGCCCGCCGCCGAATCCATGACGCTTCACCACTCCGGCGAAGCCGCGGCCCTTGCTCGTGCCCGTCACGTCGAGCCGATCGCCGCGATCGAATATCGTCACGTCGATAAGGCTGCCGGCTTCGAGATCGGCGTCCTCTTCCTCCAGCGGAACTTCTCTGAGGTAGCGGAAAGGCTGTGTGCCCGCTTTCTGGAAATGTCCCAGGGCCGCCTTCGAGAGGCCTTTTTCCTTTCGGGGCATATACCCGAGTTGAACGGCCGCATAGCCGTCGTTCTCCTCGGTCTTGCGCTGCACGACGGTGCAAGGACCCGCCTCGACCACCGTCACCGAAATCGCTCCGCCATCCGGCGAGAACACCTGGGTCATACCGATTTTTCGGCCAAGTAGAAATTCCATCACATCATCCCGTCTAGTTCAGTTTGATCTCGACGTCCACGCCGGCGGCGAGTTCCAGCTTCATGAGCGCATCCACCGTCTGCTGCGTGGGCTCCATGATGTCCACGAGCCTCTTGTGCGTCCGGATCTCGAACTGCTCTCTCGATTTCTTGTCAATGTGCGGGCCGCGCAGCACCGTGTACTTGTTGATGGAAGTGGGCAGCGGCACCGGCCCCACCAGCAAAGCCCCCGTTCGCTTCACCGTATCGACGATCTCGCCCACCGATTGGTCCAGCAGACGGTGATCGTAAGCCTTCAGTCGAATCCGAATCTTCTGGCTCATTTTCTCCCGCTATCCTTCCATTGCTCTACTCGACGACCTCAGTGACGACGCCGGCCCCCACCGTGCGGCCCCCCTCGCGTATCGCGAAGCGTAGCT
>JAPOYD010000147.1 GCA_026706735.1 Nitrospinota bacterium
GGACAACCCCGGGGTGGGGTTGTCCCTACGGGCTCGGTTCCAATGAATGCGAGATGGTTTTACCCGTAGGGGCGGTTCGCGAACCGCCCCTACTTTTCAGGCAACCTGTAGTGGGCCGTTCACAAAACGGCCCGATATGTGGCGGTGCGGTTTTGTTCGTCATTACGGCTTTCGCCGGAATGACGGTGAACACTATCGATGGGGAGCCAACAACCCCTTTGGGGAGCTTTTTCAACAGCCCCGTTTCGCGCGGCTTGCGGTTTTGGTAGATTCCCGTTGATTGATGCACTGATAAATTTCGCCATCATCCAGGATGCTTCCATGCAGCTTACGCCCCACTTGCATTGCCTCTGGCTGGAATTCGAGATCAAGACGCCCTCGGGCGAGCGGATTTCGAGATTCGTCACGTCCTACATTCTCGCGGGCGATACGCTCGCACTTATCGATACGGGCGTCGCCTCCACGGCGCCGGACATCTTCGCTTACATTGAATCCATCGGGAGGAAGCCCGAAGAAATTGCGCACGTACTCCTCACGCACTCCCATTTCGACCACATTGGCGGAAACGGCCTGATTGCGGAGCGGGCGGGGCCTGAATTCCTTGGCCCCGAGGCGGAGAGGCGGATGATCGAGGACCTGGACTATCAGCACAGCGTCCGTCCGGTGGGAAGAATGCGCGATGCGGTGTCGGGCCCCGTGAAGCTCGCGGGCTTTCTCGCGGAAGGCGATGAGATAACGCCGGGTGGCGTTGACGTGCGGGTGCTGCACACGCCGGGCCATTCGGCGGGAAGCCTCTCTTTCTTCATCCCCGATGACGGCGCGCTCATCTCAGGCGACGTGCTGCCCGAACCCGGCACGCTGCCGATCTATGAGAGCGTGGCTGAGACGCTGGCGAGCCTGGAGAAGCTGAAGGCGCTTGGTGGCGTGAGCGTCCTGCTCTCCGCCATGAGCCGGAAAGTATCGCGCGATGAGGCGGTCTTAGACCACATCGAGAGCGGGCAGGGGTATTTGAGAGAAATCGACGCGCTGGTGCGCGAGGCCGCAGCGCAGCAGGGGAGGGATGTTTCCCCTGAAGAGGCGGCGGAGTTCGTCTTCGAGCGCCTGGGTCTGCCGCTTGCCGGCCTGATCCCCGTCGTCCTGCGCAGCATGAAGGCCCATCTGGACGAGAGGCCGATGTAATACGATGTGTTTTCCGACACCTTGCACACGAGGAGCCTGGGCTTGAGCCTGCATCTGTACTTGAATAGTTTCGAGGCGCCGCTCGGCGATAGGGGAAAAGACGGCCCCTGGCGCGAAAAGAGAGACCTGATGGACGATCCCGCGCGGTGCGCCGAGTTGATAGCGCACTACCAGGACGGGCCGGGGGAGCCGTGGTTCGCCACCGAGCGCGCCGACGTCGCCGGCATGGAGGCCAAGCTCGGTGCGGCGGAGGGCGTCGAGCACGTCGTCGTCGTCGGAAACGGGGGATCGATACGGAACGTCTGGGCGCTCTATCTGGCGCTTTCAGGGCGGGGGTTCTCGAAAAAACTGCACCTGCTCGACGGCACGGACGTGAGCGGATTGTTGGGGGAACTCCTGCGCGAAGGCGGCGCGTTCAGCCCGGCGAACACGCTCATCGTCCCCGTGAGCAAGTCCGGCGAAACCGAGAACGTGATCCAGGAAACGGCCCTCCTGCTGGAGCGCGGCTATCCGGCGCTTGCGATCACCTCATCCGGCCCGAGCAAGCTCGCCGATATGGTCGCCGAGGCGAATCTCGAGGTTTTCCCGCACCCCGACGAGGTGGGCGGGCGCTTCACCGCCGCGCAGAACAACGCGCTCCTGCCCCTCGCGATGCTGGACGGAAACACGGCCCTGGCCTGCGAGATAGATGCTGCCTTCGCCGCCGCGCACGAAAAACTTGGGATTTCCGCGCCCGCAAACGAGAACATGGCGAAGCACCTCGCCCTCGAACTCTGGCGCGCCGAGCGGGCCGGTTACACGGAGGTCTTCATGCCGATTTACGCCCATGCGCTCTCTGGCGCCGGCGAACTCATCGTGCAACTGGTGCATGAGAGCTACTGCAAGGCCGGGCGCGGGCAGACGATCCTCGCAGCAGGCGCGCCCGAGAGCCAGCACCACACGAACCAGAGGTACTTCGGGGGCCGTGAGAACGTCGTGGGGTTGTCAATATGCGTCGGGAGCTTCGGGGCGGATGCGCACCTCGCGGGCGGAGTGAGCTGCACGGAGTTTCTTAAGATGGAGCACGCGGGCGTCGCCGCGGAAGCCGAGCGCAGGGGGACGCCCCACATGGTGCTCACGCTCGACTCTCTCGCCGTCCCTGACGTATGCGGCCTGATAGCCCTCTGGCAGTGGGCGGCGGTCTACGGCGGACTGCTGCGCGGGGTGAACCCGTTCGATCAGCCCGCGGTGGAGGGCAGCAAGCAGGCCACGATCGAGATGTTCGAGAATTTTGATGAGGAGACGAAGGCGAGTCTCGCGCGGTTCGTTCGGGACGCGGGGTATACGCTGTAGTATCCGGAGTCGAGAATAAAGGTAGGGACAGGCCCCCGTGCCTGTCCGAGGTCGCGACCTGTCCCTACGGAAGAACTACGACTCCACGCAATCTCTTCCTCACCAACCGGAATTAACCACAAAAAGTCGTCATTCCGGCGCATGAGCAGTTTTGACATTCACTCCCCCCTTGAGGGGGAGTCGGTGAGGTGAGGGGGTTTTCCCCCGAAACCGAACCGGTGGGGGGAGATTTTCATTTAGAATCGTCCCCCCACCACATCGGCCTTCGCAAAAACCGCTCGGCCTCTGTGACTCCCCCTCAAGGGGGGAGTGAAATTCAAAAGCGTACACGCAACCCAAAATCGCTTCCCGGGGCTTTTTCACTCCCCACATGCGACCCCTACAATTTGGATGACAACCTCTCCGCCCCGACGCTCTAGGTTGCCTCCTCCCCCCGCTTCGGCGCCTTGAGCGGCAGCCCCAGCACGCGGGCGGGGTTCTTGTGCAGCATCGTCTCGATCTCGCGGGGTTTGATTCCGTTCTCGAGCAAGAGCTGAACGAACACGCGCAGGCCCTCCCAGGGGGGCGCGTTGTGGAGCTGGCCGAGATCGGTGGAGAGAATCGTGCGCGCGGGGCCGACGGCCTTCACCATCTTCGCCTGTTCCCGCACGGAGATGGGCGGGGCGTTCTCATCGGTCGGATATGCGCCCCAGTGCGTGAAGCAGAAGATCGCCAGATGCTCGATGTAGGCCCCCATCCTGGCGAACTCCACCTGCTCCTCGATGGATGCGTCCACGATGTACTCGGGATGCTGCACGATGATGTGCTTCACCCCCTCTTCTTTCGCGAGGGGGATGAGCGCGCGCACCTCCTCCACGTCCAGGTGCCCCGTGCTCAGGCAGATTCCCGCATCGGCGATGAGCTTGCAGATGGTTCGGACTTCCGCGTGGATTTTCGTTCGCTTCTTGTCGGAGAAGATGGTGAGGCCTTCTTCCTTCAGTTTCACGCCCTTGGTCTGCTTCATACCCGGAAAATGCGGCGCGCCCAGTTTTTGAAGGTGGTTCAGCGAGCTGATGGTGGGCATCCACACCATCTTCGCTCCCATCTTGATGGCGGTGTCCACCGCGAAGGGGTTGAACCCGCCCACCGGGCTGTTAAGCGTGATGCCCCCGTAGATTTCGATGGCGTCGCCCATCACCTCGCGCACGATGGGGATGCGGCCCGACGTGTCTCCGTGGTGAATCTTGAACACCACGCCCCGCATGCCCACCGAAGCCGCACCGCGCGCGCACTCGATGTGGTCGCAGACGCGCGGGAACAGGCTGGGCGATGCGTGGATGTGGGTGTCGATCGCGCCGTGAAGCAGCCTCTGGTCTTCTCTCATGCCGTTCCTCTCCGGGTTTTGTGTGGTATCGGATACCTGTTTATTAAAGCTACAGAATCGCCGACGTTCGAGCAACGCGGACCGCCCTTTCGTCTCATAGGCGTTGCGGCTATAGTGTCGCCAAACCTACCTGGAAGCACGAGTGGAGTAAAAACTATTAAATTCTGCTGAAACGATTGCGCAAGAGGAGTATGGCTTCATGAAAATCGGATATGTGGTCGCAACGCCCGATGTGACGACGCCGCTGATGCCCGCGGTGCGCGGCGCGTTCCGGGATAATCTCATGTTCCTGAAAGACTTAGGCTTCGACGGCGTGGAACTCGCGACGCGCGACGCAGAGGCTTTTGATCGCGATGAGCTGCGCCGCACGCTCGAGGAAACGGGTCTCGAAGTCTCCCTCATCGGCACGGCGCCGATCTCCTATCAGGACGAGATCGAAATCTGCCACGCAGACTCCGACGTACGCGCAAAGGCCATAGAGCGCCTGTTCGGCCACATCGACTTAGGGGGCGAACTTGGCTGTCCGGTGAACATCGGCCGCTTCCGGGGGAATTTCCTGGAAGACGAGCGGAGGGCGGCGTCCGAAGGCTGGATGTGGGATGGACTGCGCGCGGGCGCGGACAGGGCGGGGGAGCGCGGCATCAAGATGCTGTTCGAGCCGCACCACCGCTTCAACACGAACTTCGTGCGCTCCACAAGAGAGGGTCTGGATTTTCTGGACGAGATGAACCACGAGGCGGTGGGTTTTCTCATCGACAGCTTTCACATGAACATCGAGGACGCCTCCTTCGGGGGGGCGATCCGCGAGGCGGGCGACAGAATCGATTACTTCCACATCGCCGACAACACGCGCACCTACCCGGGTTCGGGCCATATTCCCTTCGACGAGATCATCGGCGCGCTCAAGGAGGTGGGCTATAAAGGCTATCTCTCCGCCCAACTCGCCCAGAAGCCCGACTTCGAGACGGCGGCGACGAAGACGATCGAGTATCTGAGGCCTCGCCTGTGAGTAGCGAGGCTTCGGAGGTGAAGTGATGATCGAACAATTCAGGATGGACGGCCGCGTAGCGATCGTTACGGGCGGAACGTCCGGCATCGGCCTGGCGATTGCCAAGGCGCTCGCTGACGCAGGCGCCAGGGTCGTGGTCGCCGGCCGCTCGAAAGGGCGTGGCGATGAGGCGCTCGAAGCCTTACGCAAGGATGGCCTGGAAGCTCGGTTCCTCTCCTGCGACGTGGGGGACGCAAGCTCGGTCTCCGGGCTCGTGGGGGAAGTGGTATCGAGCCACGGGGGGCTGAACGTCATGGTGAACAGCGCGGCGATCAACATCGTAAAGCCCGCGCTCGACCACACGCCGGAAGACTTAGACGCTCTTTTTGCCTCCAACGTGCGCGGCGCGTTTTTCTGCGCGCAGGAAGCCGCGAAGGTCATGGTCGATCAGGGCGGCGGAAAGATCGTCCTCCTGACCTCGATGGTGGCCGAGCGCGCCGTGCCGAACCAGGCCGCCTACGTCGCCACCAAGGGCGCGGTGGTTTCCCTGACGCGCGCGCTGGCTTTGGAGTGGGCGCCGCACGGCATCCAGGTGAACGCCCTGGGGCCGCAGCTCACCAGGACGCCGATGACGGGGGGGCTGTTCGCCAATCCCGACAAGATGGCGGAGGTCTTCGCGCGAACGCCCGCCGGCCGCGCGGGCGTGCCTGAGGATCTGACGGGAGCGGCGCTGTTCCTGTGTTCTTCTGCTTCCGATTACCTCACGGGCCAGCACATCGTCGTCGACGGCGGCCGCGGCGCCGCGGGGTGATTTTGATATTTCCCCCCTCTGGGGGTTGTTGAAAAAGACCCCTTTTAGGGGGCAGAGGGGACGCCCCTCTCGACTGGAAAAGCAACCCCCCCTACCCCCTTGTCAGGGGGGTAAGAAAAGAAAAGCCCCCCTGACAAGGGGGGTTCGTAGTGGCTCTTGCAGTCGAAACAAAAAAATGACACCCGTAGGGGCGCTTCGTGAAGCGCCCGTTCTCCCGGCAAGGGCCGTTCGCGAACGGCTCCTACAAACTTTCCTTCGACCGGGAAGTCATGGTTTGAATTAAGGGAGCGGCTCCTTCGTGGGTTTCCCCTCCTTTGGAAGGAGATTGAGGCCGCGCGCCGTGGGGTCCGCGCGTTCCCCCATCCTTTCCAGGCATCTCTCGATTCCCGAGAGCCTCCCTTCGATTCTTCCAAGCTCCTGCCGAATGTCGGCGATTTGACCGTAGACGATCCCAAAGCACACAAAAGTCGTCAGCATCACAACCATGAATCCGACCCACATGTCTTTCATCCCGAATCCTCTTGGGTCTCTGAGATCGCCCTCGCGCCCGCGCTGGCGGGGATCAAGAGAAAATATCGCAATTCTGGAATCAGCGGTCAACAAGCTGTTTTCGGGGAGAGTGTTTTATTTCTTGGGTCGCCACTCACGGGCGCGCTTCTGGGCAAGTGAAACCTCATTCCAATCCATACTTCTTGTCATAAGGTCACGCATACATACAGCCTTGCCGCGTGTTTTCTTTGAGACACCCGGACGCGAGGCGGCCAGATTGAACCACTTGTGGGCTTCGATGAGGTTTTCTTTGTTTCGGTTCTTCCTCAGATTCGAACGAAATTCATCCTTGGCGGAGAATACGAACGTTAGCTCACAAAGGTCTAAGGCTGCTTTCTCGATGCCGAGTATGTATCTGCCTAAGGCGAGTTGCGCTTCCGCGTGGCCCTGCTCGGCGGCGGCGCGATACCATTTCACTGCTTCGGCGAAATGTTGAGGGACGTTTTCGCCGCGATCATACATGACGCCGAGCTTGAACTGCGCTTTAACATCGCCCGCTTCGGCGAGAGGTAGAAAGGTACGCAGGGTCGCTTCATTGCCGCCGCGTTCAAGTGCTTGCTCAGCACCCGCGAAATTCCCAGCCGGCGGCGGGATGTCTTTTTCGATGCCGCCGCTCGAACCTCTCCTATCGATGGGGAATGAAGCATTTTGACCGGAGTAGCCTTTTCCTACTCTCGGATTCGCTCCCTCGCTAGGATATGATGCAAGGAGTACTAAGGCTGCGAGCATCCCCCAGGTAACTATTCGCATTCTGGTATCTCCTCCTCAAAGAAAGCACAGCTTTATACCCGATAGCAGACCCACCTACTCCCCCTCTTTCGGCGGGATGATGGGCAGGAGCAGATACGGGTCGCGTCCGGAGCCTGCGTGGAGGGTGACCTTGTTGTCGAAGACCGCGGGGGGCCTGTCGTCAGGGTCGTTGTGCGTCATGCCGCCCGTTCCCCTCGTGGAGTAGTGGAACTGCTTGGCGAACTCGTTGGGCTCGCCCGTGTATTCATAGTCCTTCCCGCGCACAGTGAACGCCACCCGCCAGCCGGCGGGCACGACGATGCACGAGGTGACGATCTCCACGTCGCACTCATACACATCTTCTGGCGTAAGCTTTTCCGCCTTGTCGTGCGGATGGTAGGGCCGGTAGAAGGTACTCTTCTCCGGGTCCAGGGCGCGGTGCGAGACGCGCAGCCAGCCGTTCGCTATCGGCGTGTGCGGGTCGGTGGAACCCATGAAGGTGAGCTCCTTGCCGTCTGGGTCGAACACGCGGACGATGAGGAAGAGATCCGCGTCCTCGGTGGATGAGGAGACGAAGAGCTTCGCCGCCATCGGCCCCGTGATCTCGGTATCTTCTTCCATCGGCGGCATCCAGAACGTCACGCCGTCCCCCATGCCGTCGTATTCGAGGCTCGCCTCCCCGGCGACGGGTTCCTTGCTGAGCGCCTCGTTCTCGAGATCCAGATAGAACTTCGTCCACTGCGTTCGCGCCAGAGGCCATTCGTTTTCGTAGCGGTGGACGAACCTGGGTCCCGGGTGGCGAACGTTCAGCGCGACCGGCGGGGTCTTCTCCCATCCGTTGTCGATCCCTTTCAGGAAATGGTCGAAGAAGCGCTTCTGGAGGTCCAGTCCGTAGGCGCTCGAGAACAGCGACCAGTGCGAGTCCCCATGCGCTTCGAGCCATTTCTGCTCGGAGGGCGATTCGATGTAGCCGTTAAAGTTTCCGCGCGGGTGGATGCCCTGACCGCCCCAGTTGGCGCAGGTAAGGAGCGGGAGCGTGACCTTCGAGAGGTCGCCGGAGCGCTCCCGGTGCCACGGGCCGTCGAAGGGGTGTTTCTTGAGTTCTTCGAAGGCATTGACGCGGTTTTGCGCGAGTTCCTCCTCGCTAAGCGTGATGGGACCGGCGACGGATTCGCCCGTCACGGGGTGTTTCCGCGCGTGCTCGCCGCGCCCGTACTGGACGTTCATCACCTGCACTTTCGACCACTGCTCCTGGAACTGGCTCAGGATGCCCCCGTGGTAGCCCGAATCGCGGTAGGTGTCGTTCCCGCCCTCCCAGGGGATGATGGCGGTGAGGTGGGGCGGTTTCCGGCCCGCGATGCGCCACTGGTTGCGCGCGTAGTAGGAGATGCCCAGCATGCCGACCTTCCCGTTGCTCCACTCCTGCACGCCCGCCCACTCGATGCACTCGTAGAGGTCGTCGATCTCACGCGGCGAGTTGGGCGCCATGAAGCCGGGAGACCAGCCCGCCCCGCGCGAGTCCACGCGGATGCAGACGTAGCCGTGCGGAATCCAGCATTCGGGGTCCGTCACCTCCCAGTTCTGGTACTTGTTGGTGGACATCTCGAGAATTTCGGGATAATCCGCCACCATCTTGTTCCACTGGTGGTGATAGCCCTCCTGGTAGGCCACCCCCTTGGCGTAGATGCCGTAGGTCAGGATGACGGGGTATTTTCCCTCCTCGATGGGCCGGAACACGTCGGCGCGGAGCACGAGGCCGTCGTCCATCTCGATGGGCTGGTGCCAGGTGATCCGCATTCCGTCGCGGTCCTCGGTGCGCGTGTTGACTTCGGGGGCCTCACTCATGCGTGTTTCCTTTCAATTGGGAATGATATCCTTGGGTTAACGATTTCTTCTTGCCGATCAATTCATGAAGAATCTAGGAATTGACCACCGCCGTCATTCCGGCGAAAGCCGGAATCCATTCTTATGCAGAATGACGATACGCCGGCTTTTTACCTCCTCGTCATTGGCGGGAAGCAATTAGAAAATAAAAAGCAAAGGCAAAATAAATGGATTCCGGCTTTCGCCGGAATGACGAAAAAATTGCTCCGCCTCTTGTAGGGACAGGTCGCGACCTGTCCCTACGGAATGTCGATCCATGTATGTAATTCCTCATTCATCAAGCCTGGGCGATACGCGCCTAGACGCTGATGGAATCGCCCGGCTCCATCACGGTGATCTCTGGCGAAAGCCCGCGCGCCGCGACTTCTTCCGCGAACTGCTCGGGCGTGCCCGTGAGCGGCGGGAATGTCGAGTGGTGGATCGGCACGACCCGGCTCGCGCCCAGAAGCTCGACGGCGAGGGCCGCCTCGCGCGGGTCCATCGTGAACCGGCTGCCGATGGGCAGGAGGCACAGATCGGGCGCATACAACTCGCCGATGATCTTCATGTCGCCGAAAACGGCGGTATCCCCCGCGTGGTAGACACGTTTTCCGTCCTCGAAGGTCATGACGAGGCCCGCGGGCTCACCGGCGTAGACGCCCGGATCGTTATAGCTCGAACTGTGCATGGCGTGGGTGAGGGTGACGCCGATGCCGCCGAAATCCACCGTGCCGCCCTTGCCCATCGCGCCCGCGTGCTCTTCGGCGAAGCCCTCGTTCTGCGCGATGAGGTTCACCAGCTCATAAGGGCCCGCGACGGGGCATCCGCCCTGGCCGTAGACGTCCATGACGGCGGCGATGTGGTCGAAATGGCCGTGGGTGAGGGCGATCAGGTCCGCCTTCCGCGGGCTTTGCTGGTCTTCGGGGCAGCGCGGGTTACCATCGAGCCAGGGGTCGATGTAGAAGGTCTTGCCCCCGTCTGACTGCCCTACGAAAGTGGAATGTCCCAGATAAGTAAGAGTTGCGCCCATGATAGTCCTCCGTATCGGTTTTCGGGTTTCGGCATCCGCCGCAAGCGGGCTTCGTCTGCGGCGTCGGTTTGTGTTCAAATGTCGTGAGAATCGAATGTCCGAATCCGGCGCATTATAGTCCCGAAAATTTTTCGGCGAAAGAGTTTCAGGCCGATTCGCCGCAAGCGCGGCTTTAGGGGTCGGGCATCCCGAGGGGAATGCCCGATGAAAAAGTCCTGATTTCGTGATTCGTCGTATGGAGCCAGTCAGGACCATCTTCATGGGAGCGCTATCAACCGTAGGGGCGGTTCGCGAACCGCCCCTACAACTGAACGCGAGGGGAGGGGAGTTGTGAAGACGAGGTCCATGAGAGTCGAAGATGTGGATCAGGTGCACGCCATCGAGCGCCTGTCCTTTCCGCTTCCGTGGCCGAAAGAGAGTTTCATCCGCGAGATTTGCGAGATCGACAATTCCCACCTCCTGGTCGTGTCGGAGGAGGAAGGTCGCGCAGGCTCCTCCGAAACCTCAGGCGCCGGCGTCATGGCCTACGCCTGCTGGTGGGAGGTGGTGGATGAATGCCACATCACGAATTTCGCCGTCGCGCCTGAGCATCGGCGCAAGGGGGTGGCCGATTTTCTGCTCGAAAGGATTCTGGAGGACGCCAGGGGCAGGGGCCTCCTCCGCGCGACGCTCGAGGTGCGCCTGGGCAACGCCGCCGCCGTCGCCCTGTACGAGAAATGGGGTTTCACGGCGGCGGCCATGCGCCCGCGCTATTATCCCGACAACCACGAAGACGCCCTCGTGATGTGGAAAGAAAAAATCTGAACCGGCGCTTAAATATCGGGTGACAAACGCATTGTTATTTGGTAGATTATGCCCGCTCTATCACGACGCCGTATTGCTTTCGTCCGTAGAAACTTGAGTTTTCATGATTTCATTCACGTTTGCTGATGTCGTCATCGCCGTCTTCGTGGGCGCGTTCCTCATTCGCGGCTGCGTGCGCGGTTTTTTCCGCGAAACGTTCTCCGTGGTCGCGCTCGGAATCGCGATTCTCGTCACCATGCAGTTCAGCGGCCTCGCACGAACTTACGCCTCCTACTTCCTGGGCGAGACGGCCCGGATCGATTCGCTCGTCAAGCCGCTTCTCTTCCTGGGCACATGGGTGCTCGCCGCCTGGTTCTTCCGCATGATGTTCGGTGTCTTGTCGATCGCCACGCCCGGGCTGTTCTCGAGGTTCGGCGGCGGCCTCATCGGGTGCGCCAAGGGCGCCTTCTTCGTCGGCCTGATTCTGGTGGCTCTCGACGCCCATGCCCCCGGCTTTTCGCCCGGCAGCGGCGGCGGGCATACGCTCCTCCCCTACATGCGCCAGGTGAGCGCCTATGTCGAAAGGCTCGAAATGGTGGACATCGGGGAGAAGCTGAACACCGCCAAAGAGAAACTCGGCGACAAGCTCGACGCGGCCAAAGAGAGCGTCGGCGCGGTGAAGGAAAAACTCGAGGGCATGACGGGTGGCGAGAAAGAAGAAGGCGGGGAGGTCGAAACGCGGGAGATGAGGAGGTAGGGGGGAGTTTCCTGGACAAACATGGCTGATGCGTTAGAAAAACTTGAGGTTGCCAAAAAAACCGGCAGTGAGCATTTTCGTTCAGGTGATTCTTCCCTTGATTTCAGCGTACTCGATTTTTGGCGATGGTCGGCCTCTGATTTGATCGGCAACACTGCCCGAGGCATTTTGGCGGAATACATTGTAGCCAGAGCCCTAAAAATTTCGACGGACAAAGAGGTTCGTGATGAGTGGGCGCCGTTCGACCTCGAAACGCCGGACGGGATAAAGATAGAGGTCAAATCCGCTGCGTACGTTCAGAGTTGGGAGCAGTCCCGCTTGTCCCGGATCAGTTTTGGGACGCCCAAGACGCGCGCATGGGACCCCGAAAGCGGCAACTTGCGTTCCGAACCCAAACGCCACGCCGATGCCTACGTGTTCGCACTCTTTGCGCAACAGGAAATGCCGATCGAACCGCTTGACCTCGATCAGTGGAAGTTCTACGCGCTATCCGCTACGAAGCTTGATGAGCGCAAGTCGATTTCGTTGTCCGCGCTGGAAGAACTCGCTTCGCCCGTCCCTTGGCGCGAACTCGCAGACGCCGTGAGCAAGGCTGCCGGGCAAGACTGATGCTCGCCTATGTTGGGCCACACTTCTCCGGTTTCTAGCATCCCTTAGATGGCGGAGTGAAAGGCCTCGTTATAAATTCATCGTTCAAGTCATTTATAGGCACCTTCGCCGCTTTTGCCATTGCTTTGGTAAGCGTCACGATATTGTCGCTGAGACGGTCCGATACACGAAGTTCCTCGTGCATCTTTTTCAGAGCCGCTATGACTTGCTGGTCTTTTGCATACACAACAAAAATTTCGTTTAAGGCAATAAAAGGTTCTCCGGTCTGGCCTTTGAGTGATTCAGTTAGAGCGTAGCGATTTCCCACAAATCGTCGGAGTACATCGCGTTTTACCATGAGTATGTTAAATCTACGTTGTTGCCAGCCCGAAATTATGACGGCAATTATGCCAGACAATAGAATTGGCAAGATCGTATTTTCCAGCAAGTTCATTTAAGTCTACTCCAACCGAAAAAATGTGATTGTTATGATGATTCAAATCAGCACCCCATCACCCGCCATGCCCCTGCCCGCCGTATTCGCGTAGAGCACGACCCCGCTCTCTCTCAGCCGGCATGGACTCCCAACAATTCCACCCCCTCCATCTGAGCCGCTCGCCTGTCGAAGGTATAGAGGGGGTATGCGCCGCGCCGGTTCGCGGCGGCCGCGATCATGAGGTCGGAAAAGCCGGCGCCGCCTTGACGATAATGGTAAGCGGCGCGGGCCAAGTCGTCCGACGTCTCGATTTCGAGTTCCTCGCTGGCGATGAGTTCCTCCAGCACCGCAGAAATTTGCTCGCGGGAATACCGGTAGGAACGCTCCAGAACCCAAACGAGTTCGACCGCCACCTCGCGGCAAACGAAGCCGGGGTTCTCAGGGGACAGCCCGGAGAGCAATGCGCTGGCCGCTTCGGTCTGGGCCGCGTCGTCCGCCACCAGGTATCGGACGAGGACGTTCGTGTCGAGCGCGATCACTCCTCACACGCTCCGTCGGCGACGGCGCGCTCCATCTCTTCGAGCGTCACCGACGGGCCGTCGTGTTTGAGGACGCCGAGCAGCCGGGAGAGAGGCCGCACCGGAATGATCCGCACCTCATCGCCAATAATGAGATAGCGCACGCGGTCGCCGGGTCTCACGCCGAGCGCCTCGCGTACCGGCTTGGGCAGCGTCGTCTGCCCTTTGGATGTAATCGTGGATTCGACCATTTTCAGAAGCCTCCTTATTCCTTGCTAAATAGGATAATGCCTTACTTTTATTGAAATAACAAGGGATAAAGGGTCGTTCAGGATTTATCGCGCTCGTGATCAGGAGCCGCCAGGAGGTTGGGCGCCAAATTGGATCAGCTCGTGCTTCGAGTGAGAGGTGCGCATTTGCCCGCATTTGCTCTTACGTTGGCGGAGGCGAATGTAACAGGGTTGCGCCGCGAGATGAAGCGCATTTCCCACGAATTGAATTTCCGTAAAATTCGATAAATTCAGATAAATTCACGATGTTTTTCGATAAATTGTCGGCAATTTATTTTCATTGGAAAGACGCCGCCGGGTTGCAGCGCAGGGGAATTCTGCCATGGCCAGTCAGGCCCGCGATGACGGCAAATGCGGGGAATTGCGGGGGCGGGATTCCCCCGGTATCGAGGCCGCCATGCTTGCGCCCTTCATCACCTGCCCGCGATCATCTCCCATGCGTAGCTGAAGAGGAACAGCGCCGAAGCCGCCACGACGATGCACGCTCCCGCGGGCGCGTTCCACTCCAAAGATGCCCAAAGACCCGCTGCAACTGAGAAGACCCCCGCGAGGACGGCGAGCGCCGCCATCTGCTCGGGCGTCTTGGAGAACCGCCGCGCCGCCGCCGGCGGTATGATGAGCATCGAGATGATGAGCAGTATCCCTATCAGTTTCATGGCGACGGCGATGATGAAGGCGATCAGGAGCATGAAGACGAGTTTCACGGCGAAAGTCGGGATCCCTTCGGCGCTCGCCAGCTCCTCGTTCACCGTGAGGGCCAGAAGCCCCCGCCACAGCCACGCGAGCACGCCCAGCGCCGCCGCGCCGCCGAGATATATCCACCACAGATCCAGCACCCCGATCGCCAGGATGTCCCCGAAGAGATAGCCCATCAGGTCCACCCGAAACGTCTCCAGCATGCTGACGGCGATGAAGCCCACCGCAAGCGCCATGTGGGCCAGGATGCCGAGCAGCGTGTCGGTGGAGAGTGTTTTCCGGCTCTGCAGCAAGACCAGGATGATCGTGAGGCTCATGCAGGAGATGAGGATGCCGAGCCTGAGGTCCACCCCGAAGGCGAAGCCTATCGCTACGCCGAGGAGCGCCGTGTGGGCCATGGAATTCCCGAAATAGGCCATCTTGCGCCAGACGATGAAACAGCCCACCGGGCCCGTGACCAGGGCGACGCCCACCCCGCCCATGAGTCCCCGGAGCATGAAATCCTCCATCAGGCGCCTCCGTGATGATGGCGGGCTTCTTCGGGTTCGATGGGGAGTATCTCCCCTTCGGAGCCGTGAACGTGGTCGTGCTTGTGGGTGTATACGGCCAGGCTCTCCGCCGCATGCTTGCCGAACAGGGCAAGGTATTCGGGGTTTTTGCTCACGGCTTCGGGATGCCCCGTGCAGCAGATGTGCCTGTTGAGGCACACCACCTGATCGGTGAACGCCATGACGAGGTGGAGGTCGTGCGAGATCAGGATGACGCCGCAGCCCCTCTCGTCCCTGATCTTCGCGATCAGGCGGTAGAGTTCGTTCTGCCCGTTGACGTCCACGTTCTGGATGGGTTCGTCGAGAACGAGCAGTTCGGGATCGCGCAGCAGGGCGCGGGCGAGCAGGACGCGCTGGCGCTCTCCGCCGGAGAGGCTCTGGACGGGATGATCCAACAGGTTTCTCGCGCCCACCTCATCGAGATGCGCCTCCATCTCCTCGGGCGAAGGCTTCTGCGTGAGGCGCAGCAATCTGCGCACGGTCAGCGGGAGCGAGTGGTCCACTTCGAAGGACTGGGGCAGGTAGCCGACCGAGAGTCCCTCTTTCCGGCGGACTTCTCCCGAATCGGGCTTGAGCAGGCCGAGCAGCACCCGGACGAGCGTGGTCTTGCCCGCGCCGTTGGGGCCGATGAGGGTGAGGATTTCACCCGCCGAAATGTCGAGGCCGACGTCATGGAGTATCGTCGTCTCGCCGATTCGGAGATGGAGGTTCGCGGCGGTGACGAGAGAGCGCCGCGCTTCATTCATCGTCATGACACTCCTGGCACCGGCCGCTGATTTCCATGACGGGCGTCTCCACCAGAAAACCGGCCCGGGTGGCGCTCGCCTCGATGGCCGCGCCGATCGCCTCGCTTTGCGTCTCGGACACGTTTCCACAATCGCGGCAGATGAAGAACAGGGCATGGTGAGCGTCCGCCGACATGGCGCAGCCCACGAACGCCTTTTGACTCTCGATGCGGTGGATGAGGCCGTGCTTCAAGAGGAAATCAAGCGCCCGGTAGACGGTGGGCGGAGCGTTTCGCCCCCCTTCCGCGTTCATGCGCTCAAGCACGTCATAGGCGCCCAGGGGCGCGCGGCTCTCCCAGATGATTTCCAGCACCCGACGCCTCAGCGGCGTGAGTCTCGCACCGCGATCCCTGCAAAGCGCTTCGGCTTGTTCCAATGCGCTCTCGACGCAGGCCCCATTTTCGTGATCCCTGCCGGAAAAATTCTTGTCTCTCGATTTCATTTAGAATTCCTTGATGAACTCCTTGACGGACGAAATTGTAATGTTATAATATAACAATCTAGAAACTTTTTCAATCCCATTTCACACAAAGGAAAGTATTCATGAAAAGGACCTTGCCAATGAAATATATGTTGTTCACTGCGGCCCTGACAATGGCGCTCCTCGCGCGCCTGGCCGCCCCCGCATCGGCCGCGCCCAAGGTGGTGGTCTCCATCAAGCCGCTTCATTCGCTGGTCGCGGGCGTCATGAAGGGCGTCGGCGAACCCCATTTGCTGATAAAAGGCGCCGCCTCGCCGCATACGTTTTCCCTCAAACCCTCCGACGCCAGAGAGATCGAGCGGGCGCGCGTGATTTTCTGGGTGGGCGAGTTGCTCGCCCCGAGCCTCGAGCGGCCCCTCGAGGTTCTGCCGAAACGGGCGGAGGTCGTCGCCATGACGGAGATAAAGGGTCTGAAGCTGTTGAAGATCAGGGAAGGCGGCTTGTGGGAAGCGCATGACGACCACCACGACGAACATGGGCACGGCAAAGCCAAAGACGATCATCACGACGATCACAAACACGCCAAAGCCAAGGACGATCACCACGATGATCACAAACACGGCAAGGCCAAGGACGATCACCACGACGAGCATAAACACGCCAAGGGAAAAGACGATCACCACGATGATCACAAACACGAGAAAGCCAAGGATGATCATCACGATGATCACAAACACGGCAAGGCCAAAGACGATCACCACGACGAGCATAAACACGAGAAAGCTAAAGAAGATCATCACGACGAGAAGGCCGGAGATCATCACGGCCATCTCGACGCGCACGCCTGGCTCGACCCCATCTACGCCAAGAAGTGGGTGCATGAGATCACGCATGAACTCGAAGAGGTGGATCCTGCGAACGGGGAAAAATACGAGGCGAACGAAAAGAGGCTTATGGCTCGATTGGACGCCCTGCACGAGGAATTGAAAAGCGCGCTCGCGCCGCTGAAAGGCGCGCCCTACATCGTCTTTCACGATGCGTATCAATACTTTGAGAAACGCTACGGGCTGAACGCCATCGGTTCGGTAACCCTCTCGCCCGAGATAAAGCCGGGCGCGGCGCGCCTCGTCGAGATTCGCAAGAAGGTCAGGGACACGAAATCGATCTGCGTGTTCTCCGAGCCGCAGTTCCAGCCCAAGCTGGTGAAGGTCGTCATGGAGGGAACGGGCGCCGGAACCGGCGTGCTCGACCCCCTGGGCGCGGATATTCCCGCCGGGGAGGATGCGTATTTCACCCTCCTGCGCAACATGGCGAAATCACTCAAGGGGTGTCTTTCGCGGAAATAATCCGGTCGACGCTTCCCGGGGGCTTGGGCAAGCCCGCCCTATTCCCCCGCCTATCCCCGGGAGCCGCCCGCATTTTCGCAGCGGCGAACGGAGCCGAAGGGAGGTTCGATGGTTCTGTAGCCGGACAGGCGCAGGAGCCTGTCCGGGGACATGTGTGGTCGGTGAAGGAAGCGAACCGGCCCGCTCCAGCGCTTCATGGCGCATCGTGAACGGGAAATCTGAAAGGGAAAGGAGAAATCGGTGAAGGCAAGAGCTTTGTTATTGGCCGCCGCGGTTGCGCTACTCTGGCACGCGCCCGCCCTGGCTCAACAGTCTGTCGAGGAACGCCTCCTCAACATGGAAAAGCGCATCAGGCAGTTGGAAGAGCGCGTCTCTGCGCAGGATAAGGTAATCGTCGAGAAAGACAAGCAAATATCCAGGCTCACCGGTGGAGACAAGTGGTTCGAAGCCGTGGAGATTGGCGGCGCGATAGATATCAGAGGAATCGTGACCAGCCCCCCCGAGGGTGATAACGAAACGGATTTGGTCGTGGACTCGGTCGAACTCGGCATCGGCGCCCAGGTGAACGACTGGGTAAGTGGAGAGGTCGTGCTTCTCTATGAGGGCGAGGGCGTGGACGTGGATAGCGCGACGCTGACGATCGGCCCGCCGGAGGGCGCATGGTCCCTCACGGCAGGCCAGCTCTACCTTCCCTTCGGCGCGTTCGAAACGAACCTGATATCCGACCCCCTGACGCTCGACATCGGCGAAACGGGGCAAAACGCCGTGCAGCTCGACGTCTCGACTGGTGCGCTGAGTTGGTCGGTCTTCGTCTTCAAGGGCGACAACATGGAAGACGGCGACAACCTGATCCAGGGCATGGGCGCCGCGGTGGGCTATTCGGTCGAAACGGAAACTTTCGAACTCGGCCTGAACCTCTCCTACACCAACGACCTGGGCGATTCGGACGGTCTGGAGGTCGAAGGCGCGGAAGGCTACGACCGCGTTGCGGGCATTTCGGCGAGCGCGATGCTGACGATTGGAAGCATCTCGGTGCTCGGCGAATACCTGGGAGCGATGGATACGTTCGGCGCGGATTATGTGGCGTTCGGCGACTACGGCGCGAAACCCTCGGCCTGGATGGTCGAGGTGGCCTATGGATTCGAACTGGGCGGCAAGGGGGTTACGCTGGCCGCCAGCTACCAGACGACGGACGAGGCGCTTGCGATTGAACTTCCGAAAAAACGAATGCTGGTCGGTCTTTCGTCCGAGGTGATGGACGGGCTTTCACTTGGCTTCGAATGGGCGCGTGACACCGACTACAGCGCCGATGAAGGCGGAAGCGGTGAGAACACCGACAACTTCACCCTCCAGTTGGCCGCTGAATTTTAGTCGGCGCCAGGGTACGGACAGACCGCGCGTAAAGGAGGTTCCTCGCATCTCGGCGGGCGGCGGCAGGCGCCCCCCGGCCGCACGAGCAGGGCGTGGTATCCGTTCAAGAACAGGGGTAGCAGGGCCATTATCCACCAGTCAAGAGACGCACCCGAGGAGGAACCTGAATAATGAACATCGCATACGTTTTCGCCACCGACATGTCGGCGACCTACAAGCTGGGCA
>JAPOYD010000098.1 GCA_026706735.1 Nitrospinota bacterium
AGACCAGGAGGTTGATAGGCCGGAAGTGTACGCACAGCAATGTGTTCAGCTGACCGGTACTAATTGGCCGTGAGGCTTGACCGATTTGAGATTTCACTCATCGGTTCTCAGCCGAGAGCTTCTGTCGCCAACCGCGTGATTTGATTGTCGGGAATTTTTGATATTTCCGGTGGCTATAGCGGCGGGGCCACACCCGTTCCCATCCCGAACACGGCAGTTAAGCCCGCCAGCGCCTATGGTACTGCGGTCCTTTCCGTGGGAGAGTGGGTCGTCGCCGGAATATGAACCGAAACTCCGCTGGCGAGTGCCGCCGGCGGGGTTTTTTCATCTGTGCAGGGAGTGTTGCTTTTCAAGCTAGTGGTTCCGTTCACTCCCTCTTTGAGGGGGTTGTTGAAGAAGCCCCCTGTTTAGGGTGACTAGAAAAGCAACCCCCCAACCCCCCCTTAACAAGGGGGGGTTGGGGGGTTACTCCCTTGACAAAGACTTTTTCAACAACCCCCCTCAAGGGGGGAGTCATGTCTTTCTGTCTTGTTCGGCAAATCCTTCCTCATCGGGCGCGGATCCGCGAGCGCCCTTCGATATGCCGCTTCGCCGCTACTCGAGGTGAAGAGGCACATCCTCCCCTCATCCCATATAGGCCAGACAACGCATGCCAACTCCCCTTCATCCCGAGTAGGCGTGCTTGCGCGCCGTATCGAGGGATGCGCACCCGGCGGCGTCGAAACAAAGCCGCTGTTTTATTCTCCGGTTTGGTGTATACTTCCGCACATACTCGTTGAAAATTTTAAGCCGCAATCTTGCCAATCGATGGAAGACCGCCATGGCGCAAGAGGCTCATGCTTCGAGTGAAGGCGCCGCTCTCCCCGAGCGGCGCGTAGCGTATAGCGTTCTGGTCCGCTTCGGGCCGGTCATCGGCCTTGCCTTTTTATGCCTCGTCCTCTCCGTAACGTCCGAAGCCTTCCTGAACCCGGCGAACCTCATCAACGTCGCGCGGCAGGTCTCCATCAACGCCATCATCGCCGCAGGGATGACGTTCGTGATGATCTCGGGCGGGTTCGATCTCTCGGTCGGCTCCGTCATGGCGCTCTCGGGCGTGGTGGGCATCATGGCCATGAACGCCTTCGGCGACGCGGCGGGCATCCTCATCATGCTGGCTGTCGCCCTCTCCTGCGGGCTTTGGAACGGCCTCCTCGTCGCCTTCGCGCGCATCAACGCCTTCGTGGCCACCCTCGCCGGGATGACCATCTACCACGGCATCGCCTTGGTAGTGACGGATTCCTTCCCGGTCACGCGCTTCGGCGGTTGGTACCGCAACTTCGGCCAGGGTCACCTCTTCGGGCTGCCGATACCCATCTACGTCCTCATCATCGTCTACGTCGTGGCCCACATCGTGCTGACGCGAACGGCCTTCGGCACCTCGGTCTACGCGGTGGGCGGAAACGAAGAAGCCGCCCGTCTTTCGGGCATCAACGTCGAACGCATCCGCACGTCGGTTTTCACCATCTGCGGTTTCGGGGTGGGCATCGCCTCGCTGCTCATCATCGGGCGTCTCCAGTCCGCGCAGGCGAACATGGGCATCCAGGCGGAGCTCGACGCCATCGCCGCAGTCGTCATCGGCGGGACGAGCCTGGCGGGCGGTGAGGGACGGGTGTTCGGAACCCTTGCGGGCGCCTTTACCATCGGGGTGCTGAACAACGGACTGAACCTCCACGACATCAGCGCCCACTGGCAACTCGTCGCCAAGGGCGTCGTCATCGCGCTCGCCGTCATCATCGACCGCCAACTCGTGCACAGGCAGTGAACCGATGTCGGCGCTGTTGACGATGGAGGGGATATCCAAGGCCTTTCCGGGCGTTCAGGCGCTTTCCAAAGTCGACTTCGAGGTCATGCCCGGCGAGGCGCACGCCCTTATCGGAGAAAACGGGGCAGGCAAGTCCACGCTCATCAAGATCCTCGCCGGCGTCCACCGGCGCGATGCAGGAACGATCTGCTTCGAAGGGAACGATTACCGGGTCGCCAACCCCCACGAGGCGCTGGCGATGGGCGTGGCCGTCATCTACCAGGAGTTGAACCTGGTCCAGAAGCTCACGGTCGCCCAGAACATTTTTCTCGGACACGAACCCCTGCGCCGGGCGGGCTTCGTCGCGAACCGCGAGATGAACGCGCGCGCCGGGGAAATCCTGAAAGAACTCGGGATATCCATCGACCCGCGCACCCCTGTACAAGAACTAGGCGTCGCGCAGAAGCAGATGGTCGAGATCGCCAAAGCGCTCTCACGCGCCTCTCGCATCCTGGTGATGGACGAGCCCACCGCCCCCCTCACACAGAGCGAAATAGAGGTT
This sequence comes from Nitrospinota bacterium, assembly GCA_026706735.1. GTDB lineage: Bacteria > UBA8248 > UBA8248 > UBA8248 > UBA8248 > Bin107. The sequence continues at coordinate 2,343 of JAPOYD010000098.1, forward strand.
CTCTTCCGCGTCATCGCGGGCCTGAAGGAACAGCGGCTGGGGATCATCTACATCTCGCACCGCCTTGATGAAGTCTTCCAGATTGCGGATCGCGTCACCGTGTTGCGTGACGGCGAGCGCGTGCATTCAAGCAAGGTGTCCGCGACGCAGATTGACAAGCTCGTCCTCGCGATGGTGGGTCGTCGCCTCGCCGAGGAAGAGCCTCCGCTCGAGGTTCCTGTAGATGCGCCCGTGGTGCTCGAGGCGGAGGGGTTGGCCGATGGCCGGGTGGTTCGCAATATATCCTTGACTGTTCGCGCGGGCGAGGTCGTCGGTGTTGCGGGTCTTATCGGCTCGGGGCGCAGCGAGTTCGCGCACCTGCTCTTCGGCTCAGAATCCGCGGCGGACGGCGAGGTGCGCCTCGTGGGCGAGACGCTGAGCGGGGGCGTCCCCCAGCGGATCGCCGCAGGCCTCGGCATGGTGCCCGAGGATCGAAAGCTCCAGGGACTCGTAATGCAATTACTCGTCAAGGAGAACAGCACCCTCGCCACGCTCGGGAAATACACGAGCGGCGGTTTTATCCGCCGCCCCGCGCACGAGTCCCGCGTGCGGGAGATCATCGCGGAGCTTCGCATCGCAACGCGCGGGCCTCGCCAGCCCGTCAAGGCGTTGAGCGGGGGCAACCAACAGAAGGTTATCCTCTCGCGCTGGATGGATACGGGCGCACGTGCGCTCATCTTCGACGAACCCACCCGGGGGGTGGACGTGGGCGCCAAGGCGGAGATATACGCCCTCATCCGGGAGTTGCAAAGGCGCGGCGTCGCCATCTTGATGATCAGCTCGGATCTGCCCGAGGTGCTTCGCATCAGCAACCGGGTCATCGTCATCAGAAACGGGCGCGTCGCGGGGGAACTCTCCCGCGAGGAGGCCACACAGGAGAAAGTATTGCGGCTCATGATGGGAGCCGACGTATCGGGCAACGGAGCCTAAGCAAGAAACCCTAACCAAAGGAGGAGAAAGCCATGAAAAGAACTCTCAGCGTTCTTGCCCTCGCGGTCACGCTGGCCGTCGCGGGGGCGCTGCCGGCCCAGGCGGCGATGAAGAAGCTCCGGTTCGGGGCATCCTTCTCGGGCCTTCACCACCCCGCCTACGCCATTGTGGCGAAAAACATGCGCTCCGAGGCGAAGAAACTCGGCGTCGACATCATCATCACCGACAGCCAGGACAAGCTCGCCAAGCAGATCAACGACCTCGAAGACATGATCACCAAGGGCGTGGACGTGCTCTTCGTGAACACGGTCTCGAAGGGAACCGAACCCACGCTCAGAAAGGCCGCGGCCAAGGGCATCAAGGTCGTCGCCGTCCAGCGCTGGAACAGCGACCCCGCCGTGGTGCACTTCGTAGGCACCGATAACAAGGAGATGGGCCGCATCGGCGCCGAGTGGGTGGTCAAACAGATGAAGGGCAAGGGCAACCTCGTCGTGATGTCGGGCATCCCGGGAGCCGCCTCTTCGGATGATCGCAAGACGGGTTCGGACGCCGTGTGGGCGAAGAACAAGGGCATCAAGGTCGTCGCCCACCAGACGGGCATGTACAACCGCGTCAAGGCGCTCGATGTGATGGAGAACATCCTCCAGAAGAACAAGAAGATCGACTGGGTGTTCTGCTACAACGACTCGATGGCGATGGGCGTTCTCGGCGCCATCCGCGCCTCGGGCCGCAAGGGCATCAACGTCTTCGGCATGGACGCCATCAAGGACGCGGTGCAGGCCATCAAGCGCGGCGAGATGACGGCCACCCTCGCCATTCCCTTCGACGAGGAGGGCCGTGTGTCCGTGCGCAACGGCATCAAGCTGGCGAAGGGTGAGAAGCTGCCCAAGTCCCACGTCATCCAGGCCTTCGTGATGACGAAGAGCAACGCGCCCTAAGCCTGCGCTTCATACAGGTGCGACTTTGCAGGGCAACCGGCGGCCGGCCTCCTTGCCGGTCGTCGGTTTTTTGCGCCGTTGGACCCCGATGAGCGCCACTCCCGATAAATGAGGAGGACGTTTTTCGTAGGGCGGTCCCAGGGAGAGACCGCCACCTGCCATGCAGGAGGCCGTTCTTCTTTCTCCGGCTACGCCTTTCCTCTCGACCGGGATTGGCGCGTAGAATTCTTGCGATATGGAAATAACGGAAGATTTTTCGGTAGCGTCCCCGTGAAAAGGGGATTATGTTATAGAGAAGGGCGGCCGCTTTGGGCGGCGGACGAATCGCCCCGCAGCACGAGGTTTTCGCCGCCGCGCAAACAGGCGCGAGTACCGGGCGAGACACAGGAGTTCCCCGCTTTCACGGAGAATGAAAATTGTTCCCCATCCCCTGGGAGGCGCGAAGCGACGCGGGCGTTTTCCTGTTCAATCAGGGGGAGTACTGGTGCGCGCACGAGGCGTGGGAGGGCATCTGGATGAACGCCGAGCCGGTGCCCAAGAAATTCTACCAGGGCCTGATCCAGCTCGCCGCGGGCTACGTGAAGCTTCAGCAGCGCCACCACAAGGGCGCGCTCGCCAATCTGAAAAAGGGCCTCGAGCGCTTCCGCGAGGTGGATGAGGCCGTGGGCGATCTCGACGTGCCGATTCTCTACAAGAAACTCGTGAACCAATCGCGCGGCGTGCGCGTGAGCCTGCTCGATCAGGGCGAGGCGCGCGTGCACGCCCGCGCGTGGGATTTATGGCCGAAGATTGAATACGCAAAAGACGCGAAGCAGAAAGAGGTTTCCCACTCGCCGCCGGCCAAAGGATGAGAGATGAAACGTCTTGCCTTTTGCCTCACCATTCTGGTTTCACTGAGCGGATGCGGAAGTTTTGAGCTCAGCGATTCCCCGTTTCTGCGGATCACCCGCGCCCAGCCGAAGGAGAGTTATCTCGTGGCCGTTCAGGCCAGGCTGGTCCCTACCTTCTGGCACGTGTCTGCCCCCTTTAGTCCCGAGGAGGCCGAAGTTCGAGAAGCCGCCTGCAAGGGGCTGTCGTTTACCCCCCGGTTTCGCTGCGTTCAGATGGACGAGGCCGGGGGTCTCCTGGAAAAGCCCGATTACGTCGTTCAGATAGAGTACGACGTAGTGGAAGGGAACTACCGGCGGAGCCGATTATTGAGGCCTGTGCTTGTGAGCGGCTCCCAGAAATATGGCCCGGACGAGGGAGACGATACAGGTGATGCAGACTACCAGGTGAGCTGGGGTTTTCGGGTGATCAAGGCGGGAGAACCCAAGCCGGTGTTCCAGAGCGTTTTCCGCGAAGAAAGCGTCCAGACCTGGAGCTTCGACGTCGAGCAATGGATGGAGCGCTATTTTTCGGGGTGAGTTCACTTCATTCGGCTCGCCGCATGAATATCCGCAGGGGTTGATCTTCTCCTGACAGTAGGGGCGGTTCGCGAACCGCCCCTACGATCTTCCCTCCCTCGTTTCAGAAAATTAGCCCGTTATTCCTGTGTCATTCCCTCCCTTCATCGGATTGGTATCGGATCCCCCTTCTTCGCACAAAAAAACTTGACAATCCTGTTCCTTGCTTCTACGACTGATCCATAACCCGATGGCCCGGTATACTCACGAGGAGGTTCTTCTTCATGCGCGCGATCCGAAAACAAGTCTTTCATGTAATCTTTCTGATGCTCTTTGCGGTGATTTTCCCTGGGGGAGCGATAGACGCCGCGTCTGAGGAGAAGGGCGCAAGAGCATCTGTGGCCGGCCATATTTCCCGTCCTGCGTCTGATACCCCGCGCCCCGTCTCGGTAATCACGCGGCGCGACATCGAACTCTCGGGCGCCCAGAACGTGCGAGAACTGCTGTCGAGCCGTTTGGCGTTCAACAGCTTCGGCCTCTACCGGCCATCCGTTGCGGGGAGTGGCCGACGCGTGGTTCTCGTCAACGGCCGTCGCGTATCCTATTCGGGTTTTGACTACGAAGCGTTTCCCCTCTCGGCCATCGAGCGAATCGAGATACTAGGCGACAGCGCAGCCGCCCTGCACGGCGGACACGCCATCGGCGGGGCGATCAACATCGTGCTCAGGAGCGAATTCAAGGGCTTTGAAGTTCGGGCCGGCGCGGCGCGGCCGAGTCAGGCGGGCGCCGATTCCGAACAAGGCAGCTTCGTGTGGGGAGGCGCGCTCGGGCGCGGACGCGCGGTAGTCGGCGTCGACGTCGTCCGGCGCGAAGAGATTCGCGACGCCGACAGGGACTACTCCCGCGGTACGTGGACGCCGGGCGGCCCGTTCGCGGATGCGCGGGATATATCAGTGGGCGGCAACACCGCCTTCATCACACCGCCGGGTGGAAGCACTATTTCCCGACCTCTCGGCGCCTGCGAGGGAAGCGGCTACGTGGCCGGGCTTACCAATCCCAGGGGTCATCCCGGCGTGGGCTGCGGCTTCGACTTCTCCGCGATCAAATGGCATCTCGATTGGGAGCGTCTTGCGCGCGAGGGCCTGTTCCTGAGCGCCGAGCACCCGCTCGGCGAGAGCGCCGATATCTATCTCGACGCGAGAGTCGCGCAAAGCGAAAGCACGCTCCTGTACGCTCCTTCGGTCGGCAGTTTCTCCTTCTCTCCCCCGCAATCGCTCAGGGACAAGCTGCTTCAGGACCCCGAGATAGACGCGCTTCCCGAGGAGATCACCGTTGCCCATCGCTTCGTCGGCCACGGCAACCGCGAATGGGTGACGGAGGTCGAAGGTCGAGACCTCACGCTCGGCGTCCGGGGCGAGTTGGGAGAAATCGGCTACGATGCGCACGTCCGTTACTACCTGCGCGATCTGAGCGTGGACGGGAATACGTTCGTGAGCGGGAGCGCCATTGCCAGAGCGATTGGCGATGGGCGATACGACGTCGAAAACCCGTTTTCGACGGATCCGGCCCATCTGGCGGCGGTTCGGGAAACCAGTCTCACTCTCGAGCAGGAACAGACTGCCGAATACACAGCGGCGCGGGCTTCGTTCAACGGCAAGGCGTTCGCGCTCCCGGCAGGAAGCGTTCTTTGGGCGGCAGGCGCGGAAATCGCGTCCCAGGACTGGAAGAACATCCACGACTATCGGGATATGAACGGGCGTTCCTACCAGGCGACCGACGTCCTCGGCTCCGGCGGAAGTTCATCGGAAGGGGAGCGGCGGACCGTCTCGGCGTTTGCAGAAGTCTCGCTGCCACTGATCAAGGATTGGGACGTCACACTCGCCGGGCGGCATGACGATCACGACGACGTCGGCGCGACGTTCTCCGGCCAGGTCGCGAGCCGCTACCGGTTGAACAAGAACCTCGCGCTCCGCGCGTCCTGGGGAACGGGCGGCGCGCCGCCGGCCCTGAGCGTTCTCAACCTGCGCGGGCAATCGGTTGGCTACCCATACGTGTGCGACGTGAGTACGCACACCGGCGACCTCGCCGATTGCGACAGGACACAGGTGGAACACCGCTCGAGCGGAAATCCCGATCTCGAGCCGGAAGAAGCGAAGAACCTGAGCGTCGGCGCGGCAGCGAGCGTGGGGCCTTTTTCATTGAGTATGGACTGGTTCCGGATCAACATCACCCACCAGCCGGCGGAACTCGCGGCGCAGACCATCCTGGATCTCGAGGCGAAACGGCAGTTGCCTGCCGGCGTGCGCGTCGTCCGCGATGGAAACCTGATCCGGCGGATCGAAGGATCGTGGACGAACGCCGGGGAAAACGATATCGAGGGCATCAACCTTCGCGCGCACATCGACTGGAAGACCGATGCGCTGGATATGGACTTCGACCTGTGGTGGTCGCGCGTGACCGAGGATGAAGTTCGGGTGGCCGGCGAAAAGTCTCCCTACACCTTTCCGCGCGACCGTGTTCACGGATCGTTCCGCCTGAGACGTGGCCGCGTGACGGCCAACTGGAGTGTGTACGGGGTTTCGGAGTATTGGAATACGGATAGAACCGACCGCTACGGGGAGTGGGTTGGCCACGACATCACGCTGAGCTGGCGCGAGGCGTTCGGCATGCGAGGGCTGGAGCTCATGGGCGGTGTCTTGAACATCGCCGACCGCGGGCCGTCCATTGCCGATGAAGTCCCGGCACTCACGTTCGCCTCCGCCCGGGGACGCACGCTGTTCCTGAACGCCAAGTACACCTTCGGACATTGAGGAGAACTCTGCAAAAGCGTGATGATGCGGCGCGAGTCGCTCAGACGGTTTTCCTGGGCTTGTTCACCGGATACCTGGGCTTCTTGCCGCTCATGACGCGGGCGATGTCCTCCCCCGCCCATAAAGCGATGGCCTCGAGACACTCGTACGTGGAACCCGCCATGTGCGGCGTGAGAATGAGGTTAGGCGCATCGAAGATGGCGCTTTTCGGATCCGGCGGTTCGCCTTCCAGCACGTCGAGGGCCGCCCCGCCGATATGGCCGCTCCCCAGTGCGCGGGCGAGCGCCGCCTCATCCACCAGCGGACCTCTCGCGGCGTTTATGAGAAACACGCCTTTTTTCATTTTCGAGATCGCTTGCGCATCTATCAGGTGATGGGTATCTGGCATAAGCGGCGCGTGAAGGGAGATGAAATCGGCCCGGCCCAGGAGGGTATCGAATCGCGCCGGTCTCGCTCCGCGCGCCTTGATCTCCTCGCTCTTGAGGCCAGGGTCGTGGGCGAGAATCCTCATGCCCATCGCGAGCGCCATTTTTGTGAGCCGGCTCCCCACTTGCCCGATGCCGATGAGGCCAAGCGTCTTGCCCCTCAGTTCCATTCCTGTGTGGCGCGCCTCGCCCCATATCCGCTCCGCCCCCACGCGGGAGGCCGCCTGGGGAATGCGCCTGGCTGCAGAGAGCATCAACCCCATCGTCAGTTCGGCCACGGCGTTCGCGTTGGCCCCCGGCGCGTTGGTGACGAGTACGCCGCATTCCGTGCAGGCCGCCACGTCGACCTGATCCACACCCGCGCCGTGCACGGCCACGACGCGCAGATCCGGCAACAGCGCGAGCAGCGAGGCGGTGATGTAACCCGGGCGCAGAAGAATTCCTTCCGCGCCTTTTAGTTTCCTGGCGAAGGCGGCCTCTTCTTCTTCGTTCAGGGGTCTGAATGGCAACGCCACGGCGCGAACCGGTGCGACGCCGGCCATCGCCCTTTTCACGGGCGCCATGGCGACCGGAAGATCGGGTGTGGAGGTGACGGCGGCCCAGCGTTTTTTCGAGCGCATCGAACAGGCTACATGTCGACGGCGGTGAACTCGCCGTCGTAGTTATATTCGGCTCTGGCTTTTTGAACGGAAAGCAGCCCCTCTTGCAGGTCGTGCTCGATGGAGTAGAAGGAGCGGTCCTTCGGGTCGCCGTATCCGCCTCCGCTCGGCACTTCCAGCACGAGCCTGTCGCTTTGGTTCATGACCCATTGGCGCTTGGGGTTGATGGGGCGTCCGTTCAGGGTCACCTTGCCGACACGCCCGTTTTTCCCGCCGAACAAACCATAGGCGGGGTGTCGGGTGCGCTCGCTCATGAACGTGAGGAGAATCGGTCCGTCGGAGAGCGATTTCACGATGACCTGCTGGCCGTTTCCACCCGCGTATTTCCCCGATCCGCCGCTGTCTCTGATAGACGCTTTCCTCTCCACCAGCAATGGCACGAGATGCTCGAGGATTTCGATGGGCGTGTTCGACGTGTTCGAGGGGAAATCGAGACATACGCGTCCATCGTGCCTGTCCGTCGCACCTTGCCCTCCGTGCAGGAAGAAGTTGCCGGCGAAGCGCCTGTTTTCTTTTGTGATGCCCGCCGCGTTGATGGCCCATGTGGGACTGCCGCTTGCCGCTTGCACGAGATTGGGAACCGCTTTGCATAACGCGCCGAAAATGGCCGAAGGAATGAAATGCCCCACCATGGAGCGGCCGTTCACGGGGGCCGGATAACGCGGATTCAGTATGCTGCCCTCGGGGGCCGATACCGTCACGGGCCGGAAGTTGCCCTCGTTGTTGGGAATCTGCGGACAGAACAGGCATTTGAGCGAATAGGCGGAATAGGAATAGACGTAGCTCAAAACGGCGTTCAGGCCGCGGTCGACCTGTGGGGATGAGCCCGTGTAATCCACCAGAATGCTGCTGCCGCGAACCTTTACCTCCACGCGGATGACGAGCGGCTCGTCATACCCGTCGGTGGATACCTGGAAGCGGTATTCCCCGTCTTCCACTTTCTTGATCGCCTCGCGCATCGCGTTTTCAGAGCGCTGGAAGATGGTGGTGGCAGGCGCTTCGAGATCGGCGAGTTTGTATTCTTCGAGCATCTCGCCGATGCGTTGGGCGGCGAGCCTCCCGGCGGACATATGGGAGATCAGATCGCCTTCCACCTGGTTCGGTACGCGCACGTTTTTCCTGATGATGCGCAGAATATCTTCGTTGATCTGGCCCGACGACATGTACTTGCAGGGCGGAAGCTGGAGGCCTTCCTCGTAAATCTCGCGCACTTCGGGGGATCTGAGTTTCCCGCCCATGTCCGTTACCTGGGTGGTGATGCCGATAAGGGAGACCAGCTTCGATTTATGGAACACCGGTGTCAGGGAAGTGAGATCCTGCAGATGGCCGGTTCCCATCCAGGGGTCGTTCGTGAGAATCAGATCATCCGGCTTGAGCGTTTCCTGCGGGAAAATCTGCAGAAGTTTCTTGGCCGTGATCGGCAATGCGCCCACGAAGCTGGGCATGGTGGACCGGGCTTGCGCGATGGACTGTCCGTTGGGATTCAATATGATGACGGCGAAGTTTCTTGATTCGCGTATGGTAGTGGAAAAGGCGGTGCGGACGATCTCGGTGGCCGCTTCCTCGGCGATGGCGATGAATCGGTTCCAGAGGACTTCCAAGGTAATTGAATCGATACCTTTGCGGGCCATGTTGAATCTCTCCTAGAGTTCGATGATCAGGTTCTGGAATTTGTCGACCTGGAAGTTCGAGCGCGGCCCGATGACGGTCGTCGTCATCCTCTCTTCTATCAAGGCCGGTCCCTTGAACTTCTGGCCCGGCTTCAGCTGATAGCGGTCGAAGATATTCACTTTTCGGAATCCCTTGTTTTCCGGCATGTAGATGCGCCGGTTGCCCTTCAAGGCGTTTTTGACGTCTTTCTCGGGCAGATTCGAGAAATCGAACCTCACGTTGGGTTCGGGCCCCAAACCGAAGATTCGCCAACCGAACACCTGAAGCGGAACTTCGTCGATGGCGCGTCCGTGAGCCGAGGCGTAGTGCTCACGGTAGGTTTCGCTGATTTCCCCAAAATGGTTCCGCGTCAATTTCCCGCTCGGGATGGGAATGGTGAGCGGAAACCCCTGGCCCTCGAAGCTGATGTCCGCCATACGCTGAATCCGTATTTCGCGCTCCCTCACGCCCGCGTCGGTGAGGACTTCGCGAAGCCGCTTTTCCCGCCGGATGAGCGTGTCGTTGAGCTTGGTGAGGTTCACGTCTTCGAGCGCCATCACCTGGCTGTCCACGGTGTCCACTTTGAAGGGGACGGTGTGGAGCCCGAGGCTGGAAGCCAGGCCTGCGCCCGGCGGGCAGACAATGCGCTTGAGCCCCACCTTGCGCGCAAGCCGGAAAGCGTGAACGGGGCCTGCGCCGCCGGTGGCCATGAGCGTGAAGTTGCGGGGGTCTTTTCCCCGCTCGGAGAGCTTGATGCGCGCAGCGGCAGCCATGGTTTCGTTCACCAGCTCATGAATGCCCCACGCCGCCTGTATCTCTTCGATCTTCATCGGCTCGGCGATTTTGGTGCGTATGGCTTCGGATGCCGCTTCGGGGAAAACCGGCATCTCACCGCCCAGGAAGTAATCGGGATTGATGTAGCCGAGAAGCAGGTTGGCGTCGGTCACCGTGGGTTCTTCTCCGCCCAGTCCGTAGCAGGCGGGCCCGGGGGATGCCCCCTGGCTCTCGGGACCGACCTTGAGCAGTCCCAGATCATCGATTCGCGCAATGCTGCCTCCGCCGGCGCCGACTTCGATGAGATCGATGCACGGCACCTGGATGGGCATCCCGCTGCCCTTGGTGAAGCGCTTGACGCGCGCAATCTCGAATTGAACGGAAAGATGAGGCTCGCCATTCTCGATGATGCAGGATTTGGCGGTGGTGCCGCCCATGTCGAATGCGATGAGATTTTCGAATCCGCCGAGTTTCCCGAAATAGGCCGAGGAAAGCGCTCCCGCCGCGGGTCCCGACTCGAACATGCGTATGGGACTGCGCCCGGCGGATTGCGCCGTGGCGATGCCGCCGTTCGACAGCATGATATAGAGCGAGACGTTTTCGAGGTTGATTTCCAGGTCTTCGAGATACTTTGAAACTATCGGCTGAATGTAGGCGTTGGCCACCGTGGTGGATGTCCGCTCGTATTCCCTGATTTCCGGACAAACCTGAGAGGAGAGGCTGAAACTCACTTCGGGGAACGATTGCGCTATCGCTTCGCCGACCTCGGTTTCATGCGCCGGATTGGCATAGGAGTGCAAAAGGCAAACCGCTATGGACGCCGCTCCTTTTTCAACGAGTTCCTGAATCGTTACCTTCACCTCCTGGGTGCTCAAAGGCTGCAGGATTTCTCCGGTTGCGGAAATCCTCTCGGTCAACTCGCGACGAAAGGGCCCGGAAACCAGGGGGTCTGGAAATTCAGGCACGATGTCGTAGATGTCATATCTGGATTCACGGCCCATCAACAGGATGTCGGCGAATCCCTTCGTGGCGAGAAGGCCGGTGGCCGCTCCTTTTTTCTCGATAATCGCGTTGGTGGCGAGGGTGGTCGCGTGAATCGCCTGGCCGAGATCGCGGAACCGCAGGCTTTCCTCGTCAAGCAGCGTCCGCAGACCCGCGAGCGCCCCGATGGAAGGGTCGTTCGGCGTCGTGAGATACTTGCCCACCGAGGTTTTTCCGTTCGATGGATTGTAAATCGCGATGTCGGTGAACGTGCCACCAATGTCGATCGCGGCGATGATTCGTTTTCTGGATGTGGTAGATGATGCGGATTTGGCCATTTCTAGGTTATGGGACAGCCTCTTGTGTGGGGATCAAAAGATTTGCGGCACCATGTTCATGTTGTTAAGAGTGATTCCAAGCAACTCAAATTCTATAAGCCAGACATAAGTATATGAAAACAGGCGCTTTGTCAATTATCGGCCGGAGCAATTTCATTTAACATATTGAAATTTATTGGATTATCTGATTTTGCAAGAGAAAAACAAATAATATAAATTATGAAAGATTGTGGAGGTTTGAGTTTAACTCATTGATATATATATCGTTATTGAAAGATGACCCCCGTTTCGACTCGAAAGGCAGGATATCCAGAAACGAAACAGGTTGTATCACTCGATAACAGGCTCTTGATTGCATCTATATACCGAATGTCCATACGATTGTGTAGAAGTTTTCTAATACGACGGTGAGGTCTGATGTAATGGCGGAAAATCAAAGCGAATCGCTTGTTCGATATGCCCTGGTGGATTGCGACCCGGGCGTGGACGATGCGCTGGCCCTGGCGATAGGCTTCGCATCCCCCTTTTTCCGGTATGACGCCGTGACGACCGTGCATGGCAACGTTTCCGCGCGTCTGGCTTACCGGAACGCGAGAAGGCTTGTCGCATTCCTGCGTGATCACCTCGAATCCCCCATTCCGGACGTTCCCGTCTACCCGGGCGCTGCGCTGGCTTTGGATGGAAGCCGCCTGAACAGAAGCGAATCGCGCATGATTCACGGCCCGGAAGGTATGGGAGCGATGTTCGACAACAAAAAGCGCTTGCGACGCCTGGGCAGGGGAAGTTCGAAACCCGCCTGGGAGGTGATCGTCGAGCAGGCCGCAAGGCGGGGTTCGGCGTTGACCATTATCACGCTGGGGCCGCTCACGAATCTGGCCCTGGCGCTTCGGCGCGCGCCCGGGGCCTTCTCACGCGTGAAGCGGATTGTGGTGATGGGAGGTGCCGCGCGGATGCCCGGGAACGTAACGCCTGCAGCCGAGTTCAACATCTATTGCGACCCCCTGGCGGCGAAGGAGGTGTTCTCATCGGGTCTGCCCGTCACCATGGTGGGTCTGGACGTGACGAGGCGCGCGCTCTGGCGCGTCGAAGAATTGGAGGGCGGCGGCTCGTTCCGTGCGGCGCTCAGAGATCTCATTCGAGTCTACGCGCGGTTCTCCAAGAAACGGCGGGGCGCCGACGACATCACCCTGCACGATCCGCTGGCGCTCGCCGTCGCGATGAAGCCGGATTTGGTGGAGACCATCCCCTGCCGCGTGGACGTGGACGCGAGCAGGGGGGTCGCGCGCGGAATGACGCTGGTGGATCTGAGGGAAAACAGGGGCGCGCGGGTCAAAAACCCGGTCGACGTGGCCCTGGGCCTGGACCTCAAGGGGTTTCTGGCGTTTTTCATCTCGCATCTGCGCAAATATCGCGGATGGGACGAAGATGGAAAATAAAAAATCCGCCGTCCTGGTGCTGGGGAGTTCGAATATCGATATCGTCGTTCGCGTGGATAAGCTCCCTCGTGCGGGTGAAACCGTCCTGGGAGGGGAGCGGCGTGAGTATTGGGGCGGCAAGGGGGCGAATCAGGCCCTGACGTCCGCCCGCGCCGGTGCGGAAGTGCGCTTCGTCACCATGCTGGGAAACGACCCGGTCGGCGACGCTTACGGCCTCTACCTGGTGGAGAGCGGGTTATCGCCCGATGGAATACTGCGCTGCAAGGCGAGCACGGGGACGGCGCTGATCCTGGTGGACGAGAAAGGCGAGAACCAAATCGCCGTGGCCCAAGGCGCGAACGCGCTCCTCACGCCCGGGCGAATGAGGAGAAGGGCGGGACTTCTGGATTTCGGAGACGTGGTTCTGGCGCAGTTGGAGGTCCCGGTTTCATCGATCATGGCCGCGTTCGAAAAAGGGAGAAGGCGCAGCACCTGCAACGTCCTGAACCCAGCTCCGGCGGCGGGGGAATGGTCCGATGAATTGCTTCGTTTGACCGACGTGCTCGCGCCGAACGTAACCGAAGCGGCGCATCTGGCCGGACTCGTGAAAACTCCCGAAACCGATGCGGAGTTTTTGCGCGTAGCGCATGCTTTACGGGATATGGGGCCTTCTCAGGTCGTCATTACTGCGGGCGCAAAAGGGGCTTTTCTTCTGGATGAGGAGCGAGCCGCCTGGATGAGGCCTCCCTCTGGACTCAAGGCGGTGGATACGACAGGCGCGGGCGATGCTTTTTGCGGTGCGCTGGCGGTGAAACTGGCCGAGGGCGCGGCGTTTGAAGAAGCGGTGCGCTTCGCCGTCAGCGCCGGGTCGTGTTCGGTGAGAAAACGCGGCGCGCAAGGGGGTCTGCCTTCGCGCAGGCAAATCCTGAAAAATCAGCGTCAAGTGCGCCAAAAACAAATTCGGGTTGGTTGACTTAAAACCATAACGCGCATAGGGTGAAGCGGATGGGCGCTTGATGAGGCGAAATTTCGCGCCCTGTCTGAACAAAACTCTTACGTCGCCGATAGGAGAGACGCTCATGCCAATGGATTGGGATGAGTTCAAATCAAGAAGACAAGGGGGCGGCAGCGGAGGAGGAGGCGGTGGAGGCGGCGGCATCCCGCCGCAAATCAAGCTGCCGCAGTTCCGCTTGCCCAGTTTCAAACTTCCCTCTGCCGCCATATTCGTGGTGGCGGCGCTGATATGGCTGGCATCGGGCATTTTCAGCGTAGGGCCGGACGAGCAGGGCATCGTGCTCCGGTTCGGACGCATCGAACGGGTGGTGTCCTCGGGCCTGAACTATCATATGCCTTTCCCGATAGAGACCGCCTACACGCCGAAGGTAACGGAAGTGAAGCGCGTGGAAATCGGTTTCCGCACAATCGATCCCGGGCCTCCCGCCAGATATTCGGACAAGCCCCATGAGTCGAGGATGCTGACCGGGGACGAGAACATGGTGGATGTGGACATGATCGTCCAGTATCTCATCGTGGAGGCGGACAAGTATCTCTTCAAGGTGCGCAATCCCAGGGAGACGGTGGTGCACGCAGCGGAAGCCGCCATCCGGCAGGTGGTGGGCAGCAAGCCCATCGACGAGGCGCTCACCACCGGAAAGGGCGCGATTCAGCAGGAGACGCTGGTGGAGCTTCAAAAGATACTGGACCGCTACGAAACCGGGCTGCGGGTAGTGGCGGTGCAGCTTCAGGACGTGACACCGCCCAAGGAGGTTATCCACGCATTCAAGGACGTTGCCAGCGCCCGTGAGGATAGAAACCGCCTCGTGAACGAGGCGCAGGGCTATCAGAACCAGGTGATACCGGAGACGCGGGGTAAGGTGGCCGCCATTATCAGGAAGGCGGAAGCATATCGCGAGACCAAGATTCGTCACGCGCGAGGCGATGCGAATCGTTTCCTGGCGACGCTCAAGGAATACAAAAAAGCGCCCGCGATCACGCGCGAGCGGCTCTACCTCGAAATGATGAAGGAGGTGATGCCGACGGTGGACAAGGTGATCCTCGATCAGGGTAAATCCGGCGTCCTGCCCATACTCCCGCTTCGGGGCAACGGCATTGAAGGGGTGACGAAACGATGAGCGCCGAAGGAGCAGAAACCAGAAAGATTCCCAAAAAGACGATCGCCTTGTTCGTGTTGGTCCTGATCATCATCTTCGCCGTCAATTCGCTTCTGTTCACGATTCGTGAAGACAGGCAGGTGGTCGTCACCCGGTTCGGCAAGCCCGTTCGCGTTTTGCGCAGTGCCGGCCTTCACTACCGGCTGCCGTTCGTGGAGCAACTCTCGTTTTTCGACCGACGCCTGCTGGAGTACGACTCCAACCCGACGGAGATCATCACGCAGGACAAGAAATCCCTCGTTGTGGATAACTTCTCGCGCTGGCGCATCGTCGACCCGCTCCAGTTTCTGCGCACCGTCCGGAACGAAACGGGCGCGCAAGCCCGCCTCGACGACATCATCTACAGTGAGTTGCGCCTGGAACTTGGCCGTAAGGATCTGATCGACATCGTGGCGAAAGAACGCGCGCAACTGATGGCCAAGGTCACGAAAGAAAGCGACGAAAAAGCGCGCGCCTACGGCATTCAGATAGTGGACGTGCGCTTGAAGCGCGCCGACTTGCCCACCGAGAACCTGAAGGCGATTTACGGACGCATGCAGGCCGAGCGGCAGAGAATCGCCCGCCAGTACCGATCGGAGGGAAAAGAACAGGCCCAAAAGATACGGGCGGAAACCAACCGTGAACGCGACGTGCTCCTCGCGGAGGCCTACGAGAAAGAACAGACCGTCAAGGGTGAGGGAGACGCCAAGAGCATCGACATCAACGCCCAGGCGTTCGGGCAGGACGAGGAATTCTATGCCTTCCTGAAGAGTCTCGAAGTGTATGAGGGCTCGCTCAAGGACAAGACGACCCTTGTACTGCCGGCGAGCAGTGATTTTCTCCGCTTCCTGCAAGGCTCCGTGAACAAGAACATGAAGAAAGCCGAGGAAAAATCCCAATAAATTTTGCTTTTTCAAAAAGAAAGGCCCCCTCCTGAGGAGGGGGTCTTTTTTTGGCGGGGTTTCCCTCGCTTTCGTTGTCGATACTTATGGGGCCCCGTGGGGGCCCCTGGGTGGGATAGGGGCATCCTCCGGAAGGAAAGGGCAAGCGATGCCCGGAAAGGTCATCTCGCCGTTCACATCATGAAAAGACTTCCAAAATAATTCGTGCAGATTACGCTTCGAGCGGAACGCTGGGCGGACGGCTTGCCTGAACTCGCAATGATATGAGTATTTGATGCTACCCCTTCCCCAACAATGTAGGTCGAATTTTCCCATCTGTCAAGAAATTTTATACTAAATGTAGTGCATTTTTTTGTTTCCGCACAAGATATT
>JAPOYD010000191.1 GCA_026706735.1 Nitrospinota bacterium
GTATACAGAACTAATAATTTTAGGGTGTTAACTCTGGGCCGCTTGCCGAGATGTCTAAATCCCGCGCTATTGGAAACACCCAAAAGATGAGGAAGTGGGTCATCTGATGCGTTACCTTTTCGACCGCCCTCGTAGATTTGATCGATGATCAAGTCGGCCGATTTCAGGACATTGAAGTGGGTCATCTGATACGTTACCTTTTCGACCGTCCTCGTAAATTTGATCGATGATCAAATCGGTCGATTTCAGGACTTTTTTGCCCTGTCCATCTCAGGCTGCCGTGTCGAGTGTCCGGAAGATTGTTTCCAGTACAGGGGCGCATACTCCATTACCGCAGAGTCTGATTTTTTCTCGCCGATTTCCAACTTCTAGTTTTAGCCCATCTGCCCCCATGGCTCTCGTGAGCTCCTCTGGCTGTAACATTCTCAAAAACGGTTCTCCATGTTGCCATGTAACAAGTCCAAATCTATCTATTGTTGTGACAGTGCGGAGGGGCGCATCAAGCGCCTGCCAGCCACCCGCGTAGTCTGAACCATAGTACACAATAAGAAACGGTACTTCCTTGCCGAGTTTCTCAATTGCTCTTTCCGCTCTCTCAATTGTCGCCTCGGCTCTGTTTTTCTTGAGCAGCGGGGAGGACTGAAACTTGTTTTCAGGAGCAAGAATATCTTTGGCAGTCATTTGTTTTTTGCTCTGCTGATCAAGCAGTAGTTCCCGGCTGAGCAACGTCCCGTCCCGGTCACATACCAGGAATAGCCGCTTTCTTGCTTGAGGGGTGCCGAAATCGGCAGAATTCAAGTATAGATCACTGACCTTATATCCAGCAGACTCTATTGTCGTTATCAGTTCATCATGTCTGTTCCAGCGTTTCATTCGATTAACATTTTCAATAATCAGCCATCTAGGTTGCATAGCTGTTAACCAAGGAATAATTCCAAGTGCGACCTCCCGGCTTCTCTCACATCCAGGATTCGCACCCCTCGCGATGGAGTGTGCGGTACATTCTGGCGATGTTAGCAAGACGTCAGGTTGGTAGCGATTTGATAATGTACAGGGATCTAAATCTTCGATTCTGGCACAAATCACATCCGCTTGAGGGTAATTGTGTTTGTATGTCTTGACAGCGGTCTTCCAAGAATCGATCCCCAAGAGCGGCTTGCCCCCACCCCTAATCGCTCCCCAGGCACCAAATCCCCCTCCACAGAACAAGTCAATAAAAGTCAGCATCTATTTCTCATTCAATGGTTGTTGAGAAGTTTCGGAATACAAATCAGGATCGTCACGATTAATATACTTAGTAAGATTTTGTTTGACAGACCCCTCATTTTTCGTTTCGCATTCCCAGATTACCAGAACTCGCCAGCCGAGGTTTCGTAACGCTTCTTCATTGCGCCGGTCACGCGCGACATTGCTTGCGAACTTTTCCGTCCAAAATTCTATTCGAGACTTGGGTTTATATGCGTACTGGCATCCTTCATGCCGATGCCAAAAGCATCCATGTACGAACACGACTAGACGATATTTTGGAAAAACTAAGTCGGGGCAACCGGGAAGGTCTTTCCGGTGAAGACGGAAACGGAGACCCAACTTGTGTGCAATACGACGAACGACGAGCTCGGGCACAGTATTGCGCCCTCGAATCTTGGACATCATCTTGCTTCGCCGCTGTTTGTCCACAATATCAGTCATGTTGTGTGCCCTTCATTTCCACCTCTACAAAAAACACCTGAGTAGCCTGATGCTCCTCTCCGCCGCGACTCGGAAGGCGGGTTTCTGGTCGATCTGCACGGAGAGCACGCCCTTGTAATCGATCTCGCGAAGCGCGCGGATGAAGTCGCCGAAATGGATGTGGCCCGAACCCGGATAGCCGCGCGTGGAATCGGCCACGTGCACGTATTCTATCCAATCGCGCGCAGCGAAGATGGCCCCGGGGATGGAGGCGTCTTCCGAGTTCATCCAGCAGCTGTCGATCATGAGGGCGAGGCCTGCGTGTTTCTCCTCTTTCACGTATTCCATCCCCTGGCGCACGGTGTTGATGAAGTTCGTCTCGTAGCGGTTGTAGGGTTCGATGTAGATCTTCATGTCCCGCGCGGCGGCGTAGTCCGCGCCCGCGCGCATGGCGTCGCGCATCCAGCCGTTCGAGGTCTCCCACATCTCGCCCGGGATGCACGTGCCGCGGAACCGGCCGATGTTCACGCCCAGGGCGCCCAGCTTCTCGCCCGCATCGATCAGCGAGCGCAGCCGGGCGGCGCCCGCCTCGCGGACCTCGGCGTCGGGGTGGCACATCATCACCCCGTCCTGAAGCTCGCTGGGGGCCGAGCCTATCATCGTCACCGAAAAGCCCGAGCGGGCGATTTCCCCCTCCACCCCCTGGGCGTCGGGGTCTTCTGGGTCGCGCATGGCGACTTCGAGCGTGTCATAGCCCAAATCCTTGAGCACGGCCAGGTTCTCGGCGAAATCCCCGCGCACGCCCGGCATCAGGGGCGAGCGCACCTCGGGCGTGGTGATGACGTAGCCCACGCTCATGCGGCTGGGCTCGGAGTATTCAGCGGCGTGAAGGGATATCGGCATTCTCGTATGCCTCCAGGATGAGATTGATTCATGAAATTTTCCCGGAGGTTACGACTGCGCGCGTATCTTGTCGAGAGGCGCAGGGTGATTTCTCGGGAGAAGATGCGCAGCCCCCCAGGGCCGGGGGCCTTGAATCCTATAACCGGACGAAAAGCTGGAAAGCGTATCCCGCGAACAGCGAACCCAGTATGCCGCCCGCCAGGTAGATGGCAAGGATTTTTCGTTTCACCAGCACCCAGACGCCGGCCATGGCGGGAACACACGTGACGGGACCCGCGATGAGAAAAGCCATGGCCGCGCCCGCGCCCATGCCCGCGGCAAGAAGCCCCTTGGTGATGGGAATCGCGGCGACGCCCGAGGTGTAGAGCGGAATACCCACCGCGCTCGCCAGCGGAATCGACCACGGGTTTTCGCTTCCGAGTATCGCGCCTATCCAAGCGGGGTCGACGTAGTGGACGATCAGCGCTTCCAGGAAAAACGCCACGGCCAGCCACTTGGCGAGATAAAGGCCCACGCTGCTCGCCTGGACGGTAAAGTCGCTCCAAGAAGGCCTGTGCATTCTGGTGTCGCCCTGGTTTTCCCGCGCGCCCGGCGCGACGATGCTCCTTAGTTCGCCATCGAGCCTTCCGCCTCGCCCGATGAGGTAGGTGGCGTAGCCCGTGGCCGCACCCAGGACGACCGCACTGATGAGCCGCGCGATAGCGTAGTCCGTGCCCAGAACGCCTGCTGTCAGCACGAATTTCTCGGGACTCATCAGGGGCGAACTGATCCAGAAGGCCATCACGGGGCCCAAGGGCACGCCGCTTGCGAACATGGCGGCGATGAGGGGGATGACGCCGCAGGAGCAGAACGGGACCACGGCGCCCACCGCTGCCGCGCCGGTGATGGCCATGCCCTGGCGCTTTTCGAATACCGCTTTTATCTTGTCCGCGTATCCGGCGACGGTTACCCACGCCGAGACCCCCACGCTCAGGAGGAAAAAGGGCGCGATGCCCCAGAAGCTGTTCAGCATGAAGAGGAGGTTTCGTTTGATCTCGGCGGCGATGAGGTCGGCGGAAACCTCCCGCCCCGCTCCCGCCCACAGGATGAGCGCCAACAGCACGCTCAAGGAAATAGAACCCCACAGGTAGGGGGAAGTCCACCTGAATTTTGGCTCAGGTTCGCAACAGGAAGCGTCCTCGGCCGGGGATGCGGGGCTGCCGGACGCAGGTGCCGTTTTCACTTCGGTGATCATGAAGATAACTCCTTGGCGGCGCGCACGAGTTTTTCTATCGCGCGAACTATCTCTTCTTGTTCCTCGGGGGGAAAAGCGTCCAGAAGCGCGCCGTCTTCGATCGCGCAGTCTTGCGAGATGGTGGCATGAAGCGCTGCGCCCGCCTCACTCAGTGTCAGACAGCATACGCGGCGATCTCCTTCCTTCATGCAGCGATCGATCAGCCCGCGTTCGACGAGCGGGTCCGCGCAGCGCGTCACGCCGCTCGGGGTGAGGCGCATCTCTCTGGCGATGACCCCCATTGGAAGGGGCCCCGCTTCCGCGTCCGCGAGCATGTGGAGGAGCGTCCACTGGTTGTGGGTGATGTCGTGGCAGCACACCGCCTCTCTGCCGGCGGGTTTTTTCTGATGAAAGAGGCTATCGAGCGCCACGTGAAGGCGCGCGCCGAAGTCGTGGGTCTCGAGTGCTGCGCCTTCGCAACAGGTTTGAGGCGTGGTGTCCATTCTGTTCAAAACTCCTCTATGAATTCATTACCGAGTCTTCTCGGCTTAAACCAGTCGCCGGACAATGATTTGTAATTGTCGTCAAATATCTTTTCTTTCAATATTTGACTAAAACAAATATATTGGTATTCAACTTTTTTGTCAAGTGGTTTAATTTTTTTTTTGAAAATAGAGGAGCTTCAAAGGGCGATATCGGCTTGTTCCATCTCATCGCCGCCCCTATACTCTGGATGATTTTTTCAGCGCTTCATCGCGCCGCTGTTCCGCTTTTTGTCTTGCGGGTCTAAAAGAGGAAGATGATGAAACCCATGACTTTCGATGAAATCACCGAGAGTAGCGCTACAGGGCGGGTTGCGGCGATTTATGAAGATATGCGCCAGGTTCTCCGCAGCACGCAGGTGAACCTCATCTACCGCACGCTTGCGGTGCATGAGGATTACTTTTACGCGGCCTGGGAGGCGCTCAGGCCCAACGCTTCTATCGCCTATTTCGAGCGCTGCGCGGACAAC
This sequence comes from Nitrospinota bacterium, assembly GCA_026706735.1. Classification (GTDB taxonomy): domain Bacteria; phylum UBA8248; class UBA8248; order UBA8248; family UBA8248; genus Bin107. The sequence goes on from JAPOYD010000191.1 coordinate 4,797, forward strand.
CTGAGGATGCGCATGGCCCCGCCCATGCCGCCCGACGTTCCCGATGTGGGCGAAGAACTGGAAGATGATTGCGGCTACACACCCGAGGACATCGACGCGGTCGATGGCGTGCTGGACATATACAACGACGCGAATCCCAAGAACCTCATCCTCGCCGCCGCCTTGAAGGGTGCGCTCAACGGTATGAAGATCGGCGGCATCCGCCCGGGTTCTGAGGCGGACACCGATGCGCTGCCCACAGGTCCGCCCGCCTCCATGCGTGCGGAAAGCCTCGTGGACCCGTCCGCCGCCGATGATTCTCTGGGCGCTTTGCATGAAGAAATTCGCGAGGCGACCGGGGGGCTGGGCAGCGTCTGGCGCGCGCTCGGCCATCATCCCGCCTTCCTGGAGCGGGTCTGGCCGTTCTTGAAAGAAGAGATGGCGAAGGCGGGCTACCACATCACCGTCACGCAGGCGCAAGGAGCAGCGGCGGCGGCGGCGCAGGAGTTTCCCTTCGCCGTCGATCTGAGCAGGGAGCGGGCGGCGGCGCTGGGGCTTTCCGAGGGCGAAATCGACGTGATCGATCAAAAACTCGATCGCTTCATTCATCTCATCCCCAGGACCAACACACTGGTTCTTCTCATGAAGGCGGCCCTGGTGGGCGAGGGCAGGGTGCGCAGAAAGCCCTTCGAGGGGGAATAGGGTTTTTCTCTTCGCCTGCCCAGGAAAATGAAAATGGCCCGGCACCGCTGGACATTTCCGGCGGTTTCCTTATACTGAATTGCTCAATACAAAAATTTGGGGAGAAGGGGGGCGCTCGCGGGGCGGGGCCGGAAGGCCCCTGCGTGTGTATCCGGACTCGCATCGTTCACGGAATCATCCCCTGGTTGTTTCCCGTACCCGCCCGAGCGCCTGGCGCGCTCTTTTTCATTCAAGACTTCTTGTGCGAGACGGACGCCCTCAACGAGGCGTTGTTGAAGGCCTTGATTTGTGATATTTTCTCATGCCTTTCGGGCGGAAAGCGGCGCCTGCGAATGGGTCGCCACGGAAGAGTCGCCGAGGCGGGCGCCCGTAGCTCAGCCGGATAGAGCAACGGACTTCTAATCCGTAGGTCGCAGGTTCGAATCCTGCCGGGCGTACCATATTTTTGGAAATCGCGGCGATCCTCCCTCCGATGCGAGGCCACGCGCAGGTGAGGGAGATGAAGACATGGTGGGTGTAGCTCAGTGGTTAGAGCGCCGGGTTGTGGCCCCGGAGGTCGGGGGTTCAAATCCCCTCACTCACCCCACAGCGTTCACAATATCTTGAGCGGAACCTGGCTTCCGGACAAGACCAACGGATATCACGCGCCCGTAGCTCAATTGGATAGAGCGTCGGACTTCGGATCCGAAGGTTGTAGGTTCGAGTCCTACCGGGCGTGCCACCTGAAAATCATGAGAAACACCACAGGGTCAAGTAGATAAGAGCGTTCGGAAATTGCGATTGTGGTCTACGGCGCCTTCGCCCGGCACGGTGTGCCCCTTTGGCGCACAGACCCTGAAGCATACATCCCGAGGCACTTTACTTCCCTGGCGCTATTGTCATCAGCGCACGGGGAATTGCTAGTCTTCAAGAATTTTTTCGACCATTCATCCGGGTTCGTGTATAATTCGGTTTCATCTACGATGAGGATCCAATTCGCTCGACTACATTTTCCAATAATGACCTATGGGAGACAAGGAGATGAAAAAACTGCTGATTGCGATGGCTTTGGTTTTACTTGCAAGCGCGACAGCCAGTGCCGAAACAATCAAGCTGGGTGTCCTGTTCGGTTATACGGGCCCCATCGAATCCCTGACGCCGCCAATGGCCAAGGGCGCTGAATTGGCGATGAAGGAAGTCAGCGACAGCGGCGCCCTGCTGGGCGGCGCCAAAGTGGTTTCGGTGCGCGGCGATACGACCTGCATCGATTCCGCGGCCGCCAGGGCGGCGGCCGAGCGTCTGGTCACTTCCGATAAGGTCAACGCCATCGTCGGCGGCGACTGCTCGGGCGTCACCATCGCCATACTGCAGAACGTGGCCATGCCCAACGGTATCGTGATGATCTCCCCCTCGGCGACCTCACCGGCGCTTTCCACCCTCAAGGATAACGGGCTGTTCTTCCGTACCGCCCCCTCTGACGCCCGGCAAGGGCAGGTCATAAGAGACGTTTTGAAGGAAAGAGGCGTCAAGTCGGCGGCCTTGACCTACACCAACAACGATTACGGCAAGGGTCTGGCCCACAGCATCAAGACCAATTTCGAGAAGGCCGGCGGCAAGATTACGATTTCCGCCGCGCACGAAGACGGCAAGGCGGACTACACCGCGGAAGTCGGCGCTCTCTCGGCGGCGGGCGGCGACGTTCTGATCGTCGCCGGTTACCTGGACCAGGGCGGCAAGGGTATCATACGGGCAGCGGTCGATACCGGCGCGTTCGATACCTTCGTACTGCCCGACGGGATGATCGGCGAGAGTCTGCCGAAGGCGATCGGCAAGGCGCTCGATGGTTCTTACGGCACGGTTCCCGGCACGGACAGTCCCGGCGCGGCGAAGCTCACCGTACTGGCCAAGAAGGCCGGCTTCAAGGGAGGCACTCCGTTCACGGCCGAATCCTATGACGCCGCGGCATTGCTCATGCTGGCCATGCAGGCGGCGGGCTCCAGCAAGAGCGCGAAGCTCAAGGACAAGGTGATGATGGTCGCCAATGCGCCGGGCGAGAAGATTTATCCCGGCGAACTGGCCAAGGCGCTCAAGATTCTCGCCAAGGGCGGCGACGTCGATTACGTGGGCGCCTCGGCGGTCGAACTGATTGGCCCCGGCGAGAGCGCGGGCAACTACCGCGAGGTCCTCGTGAAGGGCGGGAAAATCACCACCGTGCGCTACCGCTAGGCTGGGTTATCTCTTGGTGATTCGCTCCAAGAGAGACGACCGGATGATGCGGCCGGGCGTACTTTGTGGATCTCATGATCTCGGTTGTTGATCTGCATATGCACTTTGGCGGCATACGCGCCGTCGATGGGGTTTCCCTTTCCATCGACGGCGGCCGCATCACCGGCCTCATCGGTCCCAACGGCGCGGGCAAGACCACGCTGTTCAACGTTATCGCCGGGGTGTATCGTCCCACTTCGGGCCGCGTTTTTCTGGACGGGGAGAACGTCACCGGCCTCCAGCCGCATGAATTGTGCGCCAGGGGTATGCTGCGCACCTTTCAGATCGCGCAGGAATTCCCCACCCTGACGGTGCGCGAAAACCTCATGATGGTGCCCTCAAGCCAGTCGGGAGAAAACTTGCTCGGCGCCTGGCTGCAGCCCGCGAAGGTGCGCTCCGAAGAAGAGCAGGTTTGGACCAAGGCTGAGGGAGTCATCGAATTTCTTCAAATCAAGCAAGTGGCTGACGAACTGGCCGGGAACCTCTCCGGCGGCCAGAAGAAACTTCTGGAACTTGGCCGTACCATGATGGTAGACGCCAAGGTCGTGCTTCTGGACGAAGTGGGCGCCGGGGTGAACCGCACACTGCTCAAAACGCTGGGCGATGCGATTCTCCGTTTGCAGCGCGAGCGCGGCTATACGTTTTGCATGATAGAGCACGATATGGATTTCATCTCGCGTCTTTGCGACCCCGTGATCGTCATGGCCGAAGGCGCGATTCTCGCACAGGGCGGCGTCGAGGAGGTGAAGGCCGACGAGCAAGTCATCACGGCCTACCTGGGTGGGCGACGCAAAGACAAACCGAACCGATGACGATGAATGATTCGGAAGATTATCTCCTCGGGGAGAACATGACCGGCGGCTACGGCGGGCCGGACATCATTCACGAGTGCACCATCGGCGCCCGAAGCGGAGAAATCACGGTCGTCGTCGGCCCCAACGGCTCGGGCAAATCCACGGCCATGAAGGCGCTCTTCGGCATGCTGGAGATGCGCGAGGGTACTGTTCGCCTGGGCGGGGAGGACATCACCGCGCTCTCGCCGCAGGATCGCGTCGTCCGCGGCATGAGTCTGGTGCCGCAAACAGGCAACGTCTTCACCTCCATGACGGTGGAGGAAAACCTGGAGATGGGGGCCTTCATCCGCGAGGACGACATTGCGGACACGATGGGGCGGGTATTCGACCTCTTCCCGGTCCTCAAGGAAAAACGCCGCCAGCTCGCCGGCGAGCTTTCCGGCGGCCAGCGCCAGCAGGTGGCGGTGGGCCGCGCGCTCATGACCCGTCCGAAGGTGTTGATGCTCGATGAGCCCACGGCGGGGGTCTCGCCAATCGTGATGACCGAGTTGTTCGAGCAGATACTCTACATCGCGGGCGACGGCATCGCCATTCTCATGGTGGAGCAGAACGCCCGCCAGGCGCTCGCCATCGCCGACAGGGGTTATGTTCTCGTGCAAGGGCGGAACCGTTATACCGACACCGGCCCGGCCCTGATGATGAACACGGAAGTCCGCCGGGCGTTCTTGGGCGGCTGAAGCGATGGACGGCTTCCTGAACGCGCTGATCCTTTTGTCGAACTTCGTCATCGTTCCGAGTATGGCTTATGGCAGCCAATTGGCTATCGGCGCCCTGGCCGTCACCTTGATATACGCCATCTTGCGTTTTTCTGACTTCGCCCAGGGCGACACCATGGCCTTCGGGGCCATGGCGACCATCCTGCTCACCTGGGTGCTCCAATACTGGGACGTTTCGATCTCCCCGCTGCCGACCGCCCTGCTGGCCCTGCCGTTCGGCGTCCTCTGCACGATCGCTCTTTGCCTGTTGATCGATCGCTGGGTGTATCGTTTCTATCGCCGGGTGAAAGCGAGGCCCGAGGTGTTGATGATCGTCTCGGTCGGGGTGATGTTCATCTACAACAGCGTGGTGCGCTTCATCATCGGGCCCGGCGATCGGTGGTTCGTCGACGGGGAGCGTTTCATCATCACGGCGCGAGAGTTCAAGCGCCTGAGCGGTTTGAGCGAGGGCGTCGCCTTCAAGACCACGCAGGGGCTGACTATCCTGATAGCTTTTATCGTGGTGGCGGCGCTTTTCTGTTTTCTGAACCGCACGCGCATCGGTAAATCCATGCGCGCCTATTCGGATAACGAAGACCTGGCCCTGCTTTCGGGGATCGACCCGGAACGGGTCGTGCGGACCACTTGGATTATCGCCGCAACACTCGCCACCATCGCCGGCGCACTGTATGGCCTGGACAAGAGTTTCAAGCCGTTCACCTATTTTAATCTTCTGCTGCCCATCTTCGCCGCCGCCATCGTAGGCGGTCTGGGCAACCCCCTGGGCGCAATCGCCGGCGGCTTCACCATCGCCTTCTCCGAAGTGGCGCTCACCTACGCCTACAGGAAATTCCTCGCCTACCTCATCCCCGGAGAATGGGCGCCGCAAGGGTTGGTGCAACTGTTGTCCACGGATTATAAATTTGCGGTTTCCTTTGTCATTCTGGTGCTGGTGCTGCTGCTCCGGCCCACCGGCATTTTTGGACGCAAAGCCTCATGAAGCCTTCGAGCCGCAGAAGAGAGAACATGCGCGTCATCTCCATGTTTGCAGCCATGCTCGCGGCTCTGGTTGTGGTCGGCGTGTTCCAGAGCTGGTCCCTGGCGCTCGCGATTCTAAACCTTTGCCTCATATCGGCCGTGATGGCGCTCGGCGTCAACATACAGTGGGGCTACGCCGGGCTCATAAATTTCGGCATCCTGGGGTTCGCGGCGCTGGGGGGGGTGACGGCGGTCCTCGTCTCCGTCGCGCCGGTTCCGGCGGCCTGGGGAGCGGGCGGTGGGGGCGTCATCGTCGCTCTGATGATTTCTCTGGCGACGATTCTGGCAGCCGTTTTCGCCGCCAGGCGCGCTCCCGCCGGAGTGCCGCGGAAACTCCTCCTCGCCTTCATCATCATCGGCGGGTATTTTCTTACGCGGGCGTTCTTTTTCCCCGCGGTTGAGGCCATCGAAGCCGTAGACCCGACAAAAGCCGGGTTTCTGGGCGGCCTCGGGCTGCCCATCCTGCTCTCCTGGGTCGCGGGCGGCCTGCTCGCCGCAGCCGTCGCCTGGGTGATCGGAAAGATCGCCTTGGGCTTAAGGGCCGATTATCTGGCAATCGCTACGCTGGGCATTTCGGAGATTATCATCGCCGTCCTGAAGAACGAGGACTGGCTGGCCCGTGGCGTGAAGAACGTGAGCGGACTGCCCCGCCCGGTACCGTATGAAGTCGACCTTCAGCAGGCCCTCTGGTTCCAGGATTGGGCCGCGGGGATGAACGTATCGCCCGTGGAGTTCTCTTCCATCTTCGTTAAATTGTGCTACGCGGGGCTGTTCGCCATCGTCCTTCTCGTGGTGTTGTGGCTCACCGAGCGGGCGCTCCATTCGCCGTGGGGACGGATGATGCGCGCCATCAGGGACAACGAACTCGCCGCCGCCGCCATGGGCAAGGACGTCACGGGCCGTCATCTCCAGGTGTTCGTCCTGGGTTCTGCGGTGGTCGGTCTCGCAGGCGCCATGCTCACAACCCTGGACGGGCAGTTCACGCCCGCCTCCTATCAGCCGCTGCGCTTCACTTTCATAATCTGGGTGATGGTCATCGTCGGCGGTTCGGGCAACAACCGGGGCGCGGTTCTGGGTGGTTTCGTGATCTGGTTCTTCTGGGTCGAGGCCGAACCCATCGGCCTGTGGCTGACGGATCTGCTCACTTCAGGTCTTGCGGAAGACAGCGGCTTGCGGCGGCACCTCATGGAAAGCGCGGCCCACATGCGGTTGATGACCATGGGCGTGATCCTGTTGCTGGTGCTGCGCTTCAATCCCCGCGGCCTGATTCCCGAAAGATAGTCCACATCCGAATCGACCCGTGAACCGCCGGGCGCGCAGGTACTCCGAATGCGTGCCTTCATGCTCTCTTGGAGGATGTTCATCCGGGATGGTGCGAGGCGGAGTTCACGAAAAAGTGTTCGAGAGTTCATGGGCCGCACCGGTTTTGTTATGACGACTCGCTGTGCTAACGTCGGGTTGATGATCGCCGATCGGCGATATTTCAAATATCGGGTCGCTAGCTCAACTAGGCAGAGCAACGGACTCTTAATCCGTAGGTTCGGGGTTCGATTCCCCGGCGACCCACCAGTTTTTACGCATTCATGGGAGAGTGGGTTCCATATGAAAACGTTCGTGATCATCGTAGTGATCCTGGTGGTGCTCATCTTCGCTTGGAAGGTGCTGCTCAGGGATCCCTTTGGGATTTACCCCAAGAAATAACCCTCCTTTTTCCGTTATTGGCCCGGAGTATTCCCTTTCTTTTCTCTGCGTGGTCGGTCACCGCTTCGTCTGCACTTTACGCCTGCTTGTTGACTTTCAGCACCAGAATGAACGGGATGACGAAAATGAAGCTCCACCCCATGATCCAATAGACGTCGTTGTAGGCGAGCATGGCGGCTTGTTTGTCGATGGTCTGTTCGATGAGGCCCATCGCCTTGGCTTGCGCGGTGTGTGGGTCGATTTGCTTGCGGACGAGCATTTCCGATAGCGTTTCTTTATATGAGAGGAACGTGGCGTTCGATTCGGTGATGTTTCCCACCATGTTCACGCGATGAAGGGCCGTGCGGCGTTCGAGAAGTATGGCCATGACGGCGAACCCCAGGTTGCCGCCCAGGCGTCGCGCCAGGTTGTAGAGGCTCGTGGCGGAGTTGATATCGGTCACTGCGGTGGTGCTGAAGGCGACGGTCGTCAGGGTGACGAAGACGAAGGGCATGCCAAACCCCAGAATGACGAGGCGCGACACCATGTCCCAATAGTCTGTCTGCAACGAGAGCCCCGACATCAGAATCAATGACGTCATGGCCAACGCGACGCCGCCGCACATCAATATCCTGTAATCCACAAGATTGTACAGGTGGCCCACGATGGGCATCATGCAGAACAGGGCGATGCCCCTTGGCAGCATGACGAGGCCGGTTTCATACGGGCCGTGATCGAGCAGGTTCTGCAGAAATTGCGGCAGGATGAAGGTGGTTCCGAACATCACGATTCCGAAGATCAGCACCACGAAGCACGAAGCGCTCAGGTTCAGGTTCAAGAGAACCCTGAAATCGACGATGGGCTCTTCCGTCTTGAGTTCCCAGAGGACCAGCACCGTCAGGGTGATGATGGTGATTATCGTCATCACGATGATGAAGTTCGAATCGAACCAGTCCTCATCCTGTCCGCGCTCAAGGACGACCTGAAGCGCGGTGAGGCCGATGCCGATGAGGATGATGCCCACCCAGTCGACCTTGTTGATTCCACGCTTCATGTGGGGCGGGTCGTACACGTAGATGGAGACGAGGGTGAGTCCCACGGCGGCGACGGGCACGTTGATGTAGAAAACCCAGGGCCAGCTCAGCGACTCCGTGAGCCATCCCCCAACCACCGGCCCCATAGCTGGCGCTATCACCACGCCTGCCGCGAACATAGCCATCGCCCAGCCTTGCCTGTTCGGCGGATAGGTTTCGCGCAATATCGCCTGCGCGACGGGGATGAGTCCGCCGCCGCCGAGCCCTTGCAGGATGCGATAGGCGAGCATCTGGGTGAAGGTTTGCGAGGTGCCGACGAGAATCGACGCCAGCGTGAACAAGACGAAGGAGACGAGGAAGTAGCGCTTACGTCCCAGCAGAGTGCTCCACCAGGCCGACATGGTGATCGTGATGATCTGGGCGATGGTGTAGATGGTCGCCACCCAGGTGATGGTGGACAGATCGACGTTGAACGAACCGCGCATGTGCGGCATCACCACGTTGACGATGCTTGCGTCCATCACGGAGATGAACGCGGCCGACACGACCGCGAGCGTTATCATCGCGCGGTTGAAGGGAGAGGGATAATGTATCTCCGGGGTGGCTTCCCCCCCGCTTCGGGCAGCGGATGAAGTCGTATTGGCGTTCAAGGTTTCTGGTTTTGCGGTTTCTTGTCCACAGGGTACGCCAGTAGGCGGGGACCGCGCCGTGTTTTGGTGTCCACGGTCACGTAGGCGGACATGCCGACCAGAAGCGGGAAGTTCGAGGGAGGCGTTTCATCCAGCAGTATCTTCACGGGAATGCGGCGGGTAACCTTCACCCAGTTTCCTGTGGCGTTCTCGGGCGGCAGGAGAGAGAAGGTCTCACCCGTACCCGAGTACAGGCTCGCGACATGGCCCCTGAAGGTTCGATTCGGATAGGCGTCGAGCACGATTTCCGCGGGCTGGCCCACGTGAATGCCCTCTAGTTTGATTTCCTTGAAATTCGCCCGGATATACGCCTTCTCAAGCTGAACGATGAGCAGCAAAGGACGCCCGGGCTGCACGAAGGTTCCCGGGTCGACGGATTTCTCCACGTAGCCGGATACGGGTGCGCGAACTTCGGTGTAGGAGAGTAGAAGCTCCTTCTCCTTGTAGGCGGCCAGGGCTTCTTCGAGTTCAGCCTTCAAGGAATCGGCGTCATGGCTCTTCATGCGTCGGGAACGGTCCTCGTTTTTGGCCAGCGCCACCGCAGCCTGCGCCTCTACGATCTGGTTGACGATAGCCGCGACTTTATTTTCCTCCACGTTAAGCGCGGCCCGGGAGGCGTCGTAATTCGCCCTGGCGACGTCATATGAGGCGTTCGCAAGTGCCAGGTTCTCATCCGAAATGATTTTCTGGCCATGCAGGCGCAGTTTTCGGTTTAGATCCTCGCGCGCCTGGTTCATCGTCGCCGCATGGGCGCGCGTTTCGTTTTTTCTCTGAACGAGCAGTGCGCGGGCTGAGCGCAGGGTGCGCCTCAAAGTCTCCAGCCGGGCGCTTGCTTCCTGCTGGAGGCCGCTCGCGCGACCCATCGAGTGGGTGACGGAGACCTTGCTCGCCTCATACTTCGCGCGGGCGACGGCCACGGCGGCCTTGGCTTTCTGGAGAGCCACCTCATGACGCCGCTTGTCGAGGACGACGAGAAGGTCCCCTTTCCGGACCGCCTGGTTGTCCTTGACCAGGAGTTTTTTCACCACGCCCGGAATTTCGACGCTCACGGGCGTCAGCGTACTCTGCACATAGGCGTTGTCTGTCGAGACGTATCGCTCCCAATTCTGCCACCAGAAATATCCCGCCTCGGCGGCGAAGAACAGGCCCACGCCGAGGGCCAGAAAAAGGAGGAATTTCTTGACGAAAGAGAGCGTGAAGCGCTTTTGCCGGGGGCGTCGCTTGTTAGTGGGTGGCGGGTTTTTCTCCTCCTGGGCGGGCCCGGTGAGGGAGGGATTTTCCCCATCTGGCGGTTTGTCTGTCATCACAGATGTCCGTGGCTCTATAACGTGCCGATTATACAAAACGCGGCGATATTCGAAGGTAACCCGCCTAAATTACAGCAATTAATGCAGTATTGTCATTGCGGGCAGTCAAAAAATGACATGGTAAGGCATGACCCGCGTTCACGCGTGCGCCTTGGAGCCTCGGTATGCTTATAATCTTCAAGAATCAATGATGGGGAAAACACGGGAGGTATTCATATGTTCGCCGTAGCGGCGGCTCATGAAAAAGCGGTCGAAGCGGGCTTGCGCGTGATGGAAGAGGGAGGAGACGCCTGCGATGCGGCGGTGGCCGTCTCCCTGGCCCTGGGTGTGGCGGAGCCTTTCTATTCCGGTCTGGGTGGCGGCGGCGTGGCGCTCATCTGGCGCGAGGACGAGAAAAGAGCCAGGTTTGTCGATTTCAGCAACGAGTGTCCCCTTGGAATGGAACCCGGTATTTTCGAGTGCGATGAAAACGGAAAACACACGGGCCAGGCGCACAGCCGGGGCCATCGCTCCGTCTTGATTCCAGGGTTGTTGCGCGGGCTCGAAGCGATTCACCGCGAATACGGGCTCAAACCCTGGGGTGATTTGTTCGAGAATGCAATCCGCCTGGCGGATGAGGGTTTTCATGTAGGTTGGTTCTATCGCCGCCAGCAGGAGGAGCCGCGCTTCGGGACGTTTTGTGAGAACTACCCGGAGTTTGCGGGAATCCACTCGGCATCCGGCGCGCCGTTTGCAAAAGGAGCACTCTTGCGCCAGCCGGATTTGGCGAAAACGCTTCGTGAGATAGCAGTAAGAGGCCCTGCACATTTCTATGATGGCGCACTCTCGGAAACCATTGTGGAGGAGGTGAGAAGCGGGGGTGGTTATCTCGGCGTTTCGGATATGAAAGACTACCGGGTACGGTGGATGACGCCGCTCGCCTCGCGTTACCGGCACCTGCGTTTCCTCACTGCGCCGCCGCCTTCTTCCGGTCTCATCCTGATTCAGATATTGAATTTCCTCGAAGTCCTACTGCCCGAATGGGATGCCGCGAATGATCGTGTGCGCGCTCTGGCCTTCGTCCGCACCATGCGTGCGGCATTTCGTGACAGGTTCTCGGTCTACGGCGACCCTTACCATTTCGATATGCCTGTGGAGCGCCTCCTGAGCAAGGAATATGCCGCCACCACAATATCCGAGGAACGCTCCTCCGTCGTTCACGTTCATGACTTGGAGCCGGGCTCTACCACCCATTTCACGGTTGTGGACGTCAAAGGCAACGTGGTCTGCCAGACGCAGACCTTGGGCTTGGGGTGGGGCTCGGGCGTCGTGCCGACGGGCACGGGTGTCATCTTGAATAACCACACGAACTGGATGGACCCTCGCCCGGGACGCGGGAATTCCTTGGGCGCAGGAAAACGCCCCATGGCGGGCTATGCCCCCACCCTCGTCTTCGAGGGGGAGAAATTGCGCTTAGGCGTCGGCAGTCCCGGCTCTTACCGCATCCCCACGGCGGTGGCCCAGGTCATCCTGAATCTGTTTTACCGGAAGATGAGCCTTCAGGAAGGAGTGGAAGCCCCCCGCATGCATCTGGACGTAGGCCCCCTGCACGTCGAGGATGCGGTGGATGGGGCGATTTTGGATTCAGCGCGCCAGAGTGGTTTTGAGGTTTCACCTTATGCTTATCCCCACCACTTCTTCGGTGGCGTGCACGCCGTGGCGGTGGGGGATGACGGCCGCCTCACTGCTTATGGGGACTCGCGTCGCGCCGGAAAGGCGGGGACGAGAGAATAGGGCGGAATCCCTATTGTGAATGGGGGCGGAAAAGAGGCGTTTGTCCGGTCGCTGCGGCGGGCCGCATGAGGGCCGTTAGATGAATTGCTACTGAAAATCGAGCGTTTTCGCTTCGCGGCCCAGGGCGATTTGCCCGATGGTTTCGAGGCAGCGGTCGTTGGCGGGCGGCATGACGATGCCAGCCACCGCGTCTCTCAAATGGCGCTCGAGCGGCAGGGAGCGGTGAAGCCCGCGTCCGCCGCACAGGCGGATTCCCTGCTCGGCGAGTTCCTTGGCGGCTTCGGTCGCCAGGAATTTCGCCTGGTTGAGGATGAAGGTCAGTTCCATCTTGCCGAGATTTCCTCTGAGTGCGCCCAGTTTCTCGGCGGCGCGACGAGCGTTCTCGAGCAGCATGGCCATCTCGCCAATCTGGCGTTGCGTGCGGTCCAGTTCGCCTAGGGGAACCCCCATGCCCGATTTCGTCTTTTTCACGTAATCCACCGTGAATTGATAGGCCGCCTCCGCGATGCCGATGTAGACGGCGGTGTATCCCAGAGACCACATGCTCATGTCCTTGCCCAAAATGCTGCCCGGCTCCCCGATGATCTCGTCCGGCTTCACGGCGACGTCGTGAAACATCAGGGAATTCGAAGCGGTTCCCCGCATGCCGATGGTGTGCCAATCATCCAGGATTTCAATGTTCTCTCTCGCGGAGGGGATCATCACGTTCAGAAGACCTTCCTGCAGGGTTTCCGCGCCGTCGAGATAGCTCCAGGTGAAGTAATATGTCGCCCCGGTGGAGAGAGAGCAGAAATGCTTCTTGCCGTGAAGGCGGTAGAGGCCGTTGTCCTCGCGGATGGAGGTGCGCACGGCCAGCTTGTCGCGGAAGGAGCTGCCCGGCTCGCTCGTGATAGAGGCGAAGATGGCGCCTTCGTTCACCACCTCGGAGAAGTAGCGCTCCATTTGT
>JAPOYD010000143.1:0-3658 GCA_026706735.1 Nitrospinota bacterium
TTGCCGACTCCCCCTCAAGGGGGGAGTGAAATCTCCTCTCTCCCCGATTGGCTCCACACACCGAATCACGAAATCGCGACTTTTCCATCAAATCCCGCTTCCGACACAACCCCTCCCGCCAACCCGCCCCGCCCTTGTTCCCGGCCCCTCGAATCGCTAAGCTGGCCCTTCGTTTCGTCAAAGCCTTGCAGGGGATATTTTGGACTACTCGACTCATGAGCTGCTGGCGTTCGGGATCACCGCCTTTTTCGTCGGCTTTCTGAAAACCACTTTCAGCTCCGGGATCGGCATCTTTCTCGTTCCGATCATGATCCTGTTCTGGCCCACGCGGTTCATCATCGGCATCGTGGCCGTCATCATGTGGGTGACGGACTTCTTCGCCATCCCCATGTTCTGGAAGCAGTGGGAGAGCCGGTATCTGCGCTACCTGGTGCCCGGCTTCTACATCGGCATCCTCCTGGGCGTCTACGCGCTGGTGCACCTGCCCGACTACTGGCTGAGAAAGGGAATCGGGCTGACCTGCGTCTTCTTCGCCGGGCTGTTCATCTGGCGTCAGTTCCAGGGAGAGATCAAGCCGCCGCCCGTCTCTCCACAGGCGGGCGTGGGAATCGGGATAGGCGGCGGGATCATCAGCGCCATGTTCCACTCGGGCGGCCTCGTGCTGAGCCTGTTCTTCGTCAGCCAGGGCATGTCGAAAACGGCGATAGTGGCAAGCATCATCGTCGTATGGTTCTGCGTGAACCCGTTCAAGGTCGCCACGCTGTGGTACGGGGGCGTCGTGCAGACGCCCATGCTCGTGGCGGGCGCGCTCGCCTTTCCGCTCGCCTGGGCCGGAAGCTGGTGCGGCAGGCAGACGCTCCGCCAGATCCCCCAGAGAGGATTCACCTTCATCCTCCTGCTCCTGTCCCTCATCACGGCTCTCCGCCTTCTGCTGGAGACGGGTTAGCGATGCCGGATTTCACCCTCATCGAGTGGGGCTTCGTCCTGGCGGCGGCGTTTTGCAACGGTTTCCTGGTGCGCACGTTCGGGGCGGGCGTGGGCCTGGTGATCACGCCGTTCCTCATCTTCGCGTTCTCGCCCACCTTTTCGCTCGGCCTCATCGCGCTGTTCAGCTGCTGGTCGGGCCTGGGGTCGGCGCCCGATTTCTGGGGAAAGTGGAACCTGCGCTACGTGCTTTTGCTGGCGCCCGGCATCGTCGTCGGGCTGGCCGGCGGCGTCTGGCTGCTCACCTGGCTGCCGGGCGCGGGGCTGAAAATGCTGATCGGCGCCATCTGCTTCTCGCTCGCCTCCTACCAGGCGCTCGTGGAAATCAGGGGCAGACCCTTCGAGATCCCTCCCATGCCCGCGTGGCAGGGCGGGGGCTTCGGCGTCATGAGCGGGCTTTGCTCCGCACTCGCCAACAGCGGGGCGATCTTCCTCACCCCCGTCCTCATCAGCCAGAGACTGGAGAAACTCACCCTGGTGAGCACGATATGGACGCTCTACGCGGTGTTCAACCCCATCAAGGTGGTCGCCTTCTGGCAGGTCTCCGTGGTGACGATGGATACCGTCTGGGCGAGTTTCGTCGGCCTGCCCGTGCTGTGGCTGGGCATCAAGACAGGCGCATGGGTGCAGGAGAGGTTGAGCGGGCGGACGTTCAACCTGTGCGTGCTGAGCATCGCCCTGGGCGGGTCGATACGGCTGCTGCTCGTCTAGGAAACATCCGGGAACCATACACCTGAATCGACGACTTCTTCCGGGTGGATAAGGCACAATCAACGAAAGAGGAAATTCACTCCCCCCTTGAGGACAATTGCCATACAAGGAGAGGGAAATTTAACTCCCCCCTTGAGGGGCCTGTTGCAAAAGCCTCTATTTTGTGATTTGGCGTTTGGAATCAACAGGTGAGAGAGAAGAACCACTCCCCCCTTGAGGGGGAGTCGCAGAAGCCGAGCGGTTTGTGCGAAGGCTGATGCGGTGGGGGGTAAAATGCGTTGTGTTAACATTCCGAATTATACCCCCCACCGATTCGCTTTCGGGCTTGCGCCCTCAGCTCATCGACTCCCCCTCAAGGGGGGAGTGAAATTCAAAAGCGCGCGCGCAACCCAAAATCAGTTTCCGGGGCTTTTTCATCGGGTATTCCCCTCGGCATGCCCAACCCCTCAAGGGGGAGCGCTACCAACCGTAGGGGCGGTTCGCGAACCGCCCCTACAACGGGCGCGGTATTCGCTCGTCATCGCCGAACATCCGCCTTCTGCGCTTCCGTGCTAATATGCCGAGAATTCTCAGGGAGGAACCACCATGAGCACGACGCCGCAAGCCGCGAAAACGCCCCTGCCGGTCTCAGAATCCAGCATCGGCATGGTGGACGCGGATATCCACCATGTACCGCCCTCGCTGGACGCCCTCAAGCCCTACTTGCCCATCGTTTGGCGAAACTACGTCGAGGAAACCGACTACACCAAACTGCCCAACGCCCCCTACCCCAAGACGGCGGGCGGCGGCGTGCGCAAGGACGCCATACCGCCGGACGGCCCGGCGGGTTCGAGCCTCTCGATGCTGCAGGAGCAGGTTCTGGACGCCTACGGCGTGAGCTACGGGGTGCTGAACGGCGCCTACTACAACGTCTCCTTCATGGGAATCCCCGAATTCGGCGCGGCACTGGCCCGCGCGCACAACGACTGGACGATCGAGCACTGGCTCGAAAAAGACGAGCGTTTGAGAGGCGCCATCACCGTCTCGCACCAGGACCCGCAGCACGCCGTGGACGAGATAGAGCGCGTCGGCGGGCGGGCCGACATGGCGCAGGTGCTCTTCCCGGCGGGCTCGCACGCCCCCTACGGGCAGCGGCGGTACCACCCCATCTACGCGGCGGCGGAGGAGCGCGGGCTGCCGGTTGGCATCCATTTCGGCGGTACGGGCGCGGGCAACGGGCCGCCGCCCACGGCTTCGGGCTGGCCCACCTACTACATCGAATGGCACACGGCGATGAGCCAGGCCTTCATGACCCAAGTGGTGAGCTTCATCTGCGAGGGCGTGTTCGAGCTGTTCCCGAAGCTCAAGGTCGTGCTGATCGAGGGCGGCCTCTCCTGGATCCCGGGGCTGCTCTGGCGTCTGGACAAGAACTACCGGGGCATGCGCGCCGAAGTGCCCTGGCTCAAAAAGCTGCCGAGCGAGTATTTTTATGAACACTTCCGGGTGACGAGCCAGCCCATCGAGGAGCCCGATAAGGACGAGCACCTCCTCCAGATATTCGAGATGGTCCACGCCGAGAAAATCCTGCTCTTCGCCACCGACTACCCCCACTGGGACTTCGACTCCCCCGTCCACGCCCTGCCGAGCCGCGTCGCCCCCGACCTGCGCGCGCGCATCATGCGTGACAACGCGATGGAGCTGTACGGGTTGGGGGGTTGAGGGGGGATTTTGACGGGGGTTTATGCGTGGCGCATAATTCCGGGCGTATCGGATAAAGAGGCTACTACTCTCCGATAAACTTTATTCGCCTTGGAGAAAGTGTGATGATCCGGCACGTCAATCTCAAAAATTTCAAGGCGTGGCGCGAACTCGACATCGAGTTCGGCCCGAGGATCACCGGTCTGTTCGGAACCAACAGCTCGGGCAAGAGCAGCCTGATCCAGTTTCTTCTCATGCTAAAAGAGACGAAGAACAAACCGGATCG
>JAPOYD010000143.1:3668-17502 GCA_026706735.1 Nitrospinota bacterium
CAATCCGGATCGAAACATCGTCCTCGATTTCGGAAAACCCGGCGGGGTGATCAACCTGGGCGGCTTCGGCGACGTCATCCACCGAAACGACAAAAGCCTGAAGCTGGAATGGCGCTTGTCATGGGATGGCTTGGAACAACCCTGGAGCGCATCCAACCCTGACAAGGGCGATGATGAGATTCAATTCGATTATAAAGAAGTTTCCATACAATCCATGGTGAAAATGGAGAATCCCGAGGAATCCAAATCCCTGAAGACGCAATATTTGCGTTACACCATGATGGACGTGGATACAGGGGAAGAAATGACATTCGGTATCGAGCCGAACCCTGAACAACAAAACGGGTTTCGTTTTACTAGAGCAGAGAAACCAATCGCACCTAGCGACGAGTCCCAGTGGCACGTAGATATCAACGAAGGCCCCATTAAAACCCACTTGTTTCCTTCTCAAGCAGGATTCCAAATGGCACTCGGAGCTATCGGTCCGCCGAGTGATTGGCCAGGCCTTATGGCGGTAGATTATGAAAAACTGTTGGGTAGGGTTTCCTATCTAGGACCACTCCGCGACTATCCGCAGCGGGAATACACCTGGCCTGGAGGCAGACCTGCCGACGTTGGAGCGCGTGGCGAATTGACGATCAACGCCATTCTCGCCGCCTCCGAAAAGGGAAAAACCTTCCAGGAAGTGGTCGCGAGGCAACTCAAGAAAATGGGCCTCATCCATTCCTTCTCGGTGGCCGAGGTCGCCAAGGGTTCCAACATCTACCAGGCCAAAATATCGGTGGACAAGAAAAGCCCGAAAGTGCTTCTGACGGACGTGGGATTCGGCGTATCCCAGGTTCTTCCGGTCATCGTCCTCCTGAACCACGTCCCGGAAGGCTCCACGGTCATTCTGGAGCAACCGGAAATCCACCTGCATCCCGAAGTCCAGAGCGGTTTGGCGGACGCCATTGTCGAGATCGCCGAAACGCGGGATTTGCAGGTAATCGTCGAGAGCCACAGCGAACACCTGCTGCGCAGGCTCCAGCGTCGGGTGGCCGATGAAACCATACCGGCCGACTTGGTGAAGCTCTATTTCGTCTCGCAGGAAAGCGGCGAAGCCCGCCTGACGGACATCGGCTTGAACGAATACGGAGAGATAGAGAACTGGCCCGATCATTTCTTCGGCGATGAGATGGAGGAAATCGCCGCGACCAGAAAAGCCGCTATCAAACGCAAGATGAAAGCTGAGGAATGACGGACAGGATTGTCGTTGATACGAATGTCTTGATAGTGGCGAATGGTAGAGATGACACCCCGGCGGATCTCGAATGTGAAGACGCGTGTATAAATTTGTTGCTGGAAGCGTCAAAAGGAAGAAAAACCGTTCTTCTTGATACTTCAGAACTCATCATGGATGAGTACGGAAGGCGGTGTAGCTATACTGGAACGCCCGTCGGTAATATGTTCTACAAGTACTTGAATGACTTTGAGCATTCCACCTCAAAAATCATTCATATACTAATCCAACAAACGCCGGACGAAGAGGGCGGATTCGTCAACCTTCCTCCGAATGATTTTGACCCCGATGACCGGAAATTCCTGGCCGTCGCCAAGGCCGGAGACGGGCGAGTCGTGAACGCCACGGACTCGGACTGGTCGGAACACGCCGACTTCATCGAGTCCCTCGGCGTCCGCGTGATTGAACTCTGTCCGCAGTGTTTGAAATGAGCGAGGAACCAGACAGCCAGAATCCGAACAAAAGGAAAATATCAATGACAGAAACACAAGGACTTGGACGCATAGAAAAAATCGACGACCTTAGTAAGGCTTGGCCGCATGAGTCAAACGACTTCACGCCCTGGCTCGCGGAGCATATATCTGAACTCGGTGCCGCCCTGGGGCTGGAACTCGAACTGCAAGAGCAGGAAGCTCCTGTCGGCTCGTTTTCCCTGGATTTGCTGGCTCGCGAGTCGGTAACCGACCGCACGGTGATCATCGAGAACCAACTGAAGCCGACGGACCACGACCATCTGGGAAAGCTACTCACCTACGCGGGCGGCTATGACGCGAACGTGATCGTCTGGGTGGCGAAGAACTTTCGCGATGAGCACAGGGAAGCCATCGACTGGCTGAACCGGCACACTAATGAAGATGCGGAGTTCTTCGGCATAGCGGTTGAGTTGTGGAAGATCGACGCTTCACGGCCCGCGCCGCACTTCAACGTGGTCGCCGCTCCCAACGAATGGCAACGAGAAACCAAGCGCAGCGTCCAGACTCCGAATAAGTCGGAAAGGAATCTCCGTTATCAGGCATTTTTCCAGGAACTCGCAGACGCGCTCACAGAGCGGGGATTCACGAATGCGCGCAAGGCGCGAGCCCAAAGTTGGCTCTCTTTTTCGGCGGGACACGGTGCGCGCGTTCTATATGGCGCCGTCTTCGGCCACCAGAACACGGCCAGAGTCGAAGTGTATATCGACAGCCCAGACCAAGAGTGGAATAAGAACCTATTCGACCGGTTGATGGAGCAAAAAGATACCATCGAATCAGAGCTATCGGGATTATTTGATTGGCAGCGACTAGACAATGGCAAAGCAAGCCGCATTGCAGTGCTGCACCAGGGCAACATCGAAGACGACGAAGTGGCGCTGGATGAACTCAGAAACTGGATGATTGAGAAATTATTCGACTTCAAGCGCGTCTTCGGCCCGAGGCTGGACGAACTGGTGACGTAACCTTCGTTCTTCATCCTCGCCATACCCTATCTCTAGCTTCATCCCCCCTCGCCCATCACTCCGAAATGCCGCAGGGCAGAAAGAGCAAGTTCGATCGACCCTGGAATGCGGTTCAGGGAAATAAGACGACGGGCGGTCGATATCAACCCGTAAAGATATTGCGCTCAATTGCCCCGCCCTGTTCTCTGTGCTACATTCAACATTCTCTAATATATTTATATTCGTAACCACGCCATCAATGATCCACCTGCGATTTCCGAACCGCGAAAAGGGGTGCTCGATGGACGCGAAACACGCGTGGTTCTTATCGCCCACCCGAGCCGGTATTGATTGCGATTCCAGCTACAAAACAACTGAGCGCAAAGACACGGAAGGCGCCGATGCGCTTTCCTTTTCCAGAACCTGTAGACAGGGGAGGTAAGCTATGTGGCGTAATCGAATCAGCAGGAAGCGTCTCGCTCATAACCGGGCCGTGAGAAGTTGTGGATGGCTCCTGGCCTTGGCGGTATTCGGCTTTGTCGCCGTTCTCTCGACCCCCGTATTCGCCATGGACAAGCAGCTTACGTTCATGTCGGGCGGTGCGAAGGGCTCCTGGTACCGCTACCTGACCGCGATGAGCGAGTGCATGCGGAAAAACAGCGACATCAAGGTCACCGTCGTCCCGACGTCTGGCGGCATGGAAGCGTTCAGTAAACTCCAGGCGGGCAAGGCTGACGCAGGGTTCACCTTCCAGACCGTGGCCTTTCCGGCCTGGCAGGGCAAAGGACGCTGGAAGGGCAAGAAGCTCCAGAACCTGCGCGCGGTCGGTTTCGGGATTTCCTCCTCGATATTCCACTTCGTCGTCCTGAAAAGCTCCGGCATCAAGAAGCTGGCCGATTTGAGCGGGAAGAAGTTCTCGCCGTGCCCCATCGGCACCACCTGCTACGCGTCCGTCGGCTCCTTTCTCAGGCACATCGGCTTGTACGAGAAGATCAAGGTCAGCAACCTCTCCCACGGCGAGCAGGTCAGCTACCTGAAAGACGGCAAGATCGACGGCTACGCCTTACAGGGCGGTCTCCCGAACCCCTCGGTCACCGAAGCGGCCCTGACCCGGCCCGTCCGGCTGATCAGCGTCGATCAGGGGGTGGATTTCAGCGGATTCCTGAAGGAGTATCCCGGCTTCGAGCCCACGACGATTCCGAAGGGGACCTACAAGGGCGTGGACTACGACGTGGCCACCATGGGCCTGAGCGGCGTTCTGGTGGCGAACAAGAACACCTCGCCCGATTTGATCTACCAGATGACGAAGACGCTCTGGGGCAAGTCCTGCGTCGGTTACCTGACCAAGAACAACCGCGGCCTGGCCGGCATGAAGAAGGCGAACCCGACCGAAGGGCTGGTGATTCCGGTTCATGCGGGAGCCGCCCGGTACTGGAAGGAAAGAGGGGTCAAGAACATGGCGCCTGCCGAGGGTTCGATGTAATCCAGGCGGGTGATATTCTTCGTTGTATCCCCGGAGGCGCGTATCTCGGGGTTGTTGAAGAAAACCGCATAGGGCCCTGCAAATAAAGGGTTTGTAGGAACAGGCCCCCGTGCCTGTCCTTGTGAAGGGTAACCAAGGAGATGGACATATCCGACACGGGCGGCCACGGGGGGCCGCCCCTACGGCCCTACGGGTGAATGCGCTTTTGATCGTCATTCCGGCGAATGCCGGAATGACGGCGGTGATCGATTCCGACCGATGAGGGAGGTCGAACCCGATTGATGAATGAGGGTTCGACCGGCCGAGGAAGACTTTTTCAACAACCCCCTCAAGGGGGAGGATTGGTGAAGGCGGTGATGTGGGCCTGCGGGACCTGAGAGGGCGGAGCCGTGTGCGATGAGTTTTGAGAGAAAGACACTCGGGGTCGCCGTCATCGGCGCGGGGCGCATGGGGACCCACCGCGCCCGGATGGCGTCCAAACATCCCGCGGTCCGGTTCCTGGCGATTTCAGACCTTGACCCCGCCCGGGCAAAGGCGCTGGGCGAGGAGGTGGGTGCGCACTTCACCACGGGTGACAACGAGGAGGCGATATCCCACCCCGACGTCAACGCCGTCATCGTATCCACCCCCGAACCCAGGCACGTCGAGCCGATTCTGCAGACCATCGAGCGCGGAAAACGCGTCGTGGTCGAGACGCCCCTGGCCTTGAGCCTGGGCGATGCGGACACGCTCATCGAGGCCTCCGCAAGCAGCGGCATCGAACTGCACGTCAACTACAGCAAGCGCTACTCGCGGCACTACTTCCTCGGCAAGGAGCAGGTCGTGGAGGGCCGCCTGGGGCGGCTCCTGGGCGGAACGGCCCGGGTGTACAATTCACGCGCGCAGGCGTTCGAAATCCTGAAACGGACGGACGAGGTCACCCCGGTGGTCGACGTGCTCGTCTACTCGGTGGACATGATTTGCTGGCTCATGGAGGGGATCCGTCCCGTGGAGGTTTTCGCCCGCGGCCACGGGGTCGTTTTCGAAGAGGCCGGCTACCCCGGGATCGACGATACGACATGGGCGATTCTCACGTTCGAGGACGGGGCCGTCTTCAGCCTGGGAATCTGTTACGCCCTGCCCTACAAATATCCCACGCTGGGGCAAGGCACCCGCCTGGAAGTCATCGGAAAGGAGGGGGTCCTGCTGTTCGACGAGGACAAGAAGGAGAACCTCCTCTATACGGAAAAGGGATATCCCCACGTGTATGTCCCCGACCATCACATCAACACCGCGTTCCTGGGAACCAACTCCGCCGGCGACTGGGCGCTCGATCACATGTTCGGGCCCGTCGCCCACGAGACGCGCGCCTGGCTCGATTACCTCTCGACGGGGAACCCCTGCCTGCATCCGACCGCCAGAGAAGCGCGGCAGACCCTGGAAATCACCCTCGCAATCGACGAATCCGCCCGGACCGGACGGGCGATCGAACTGCCCGCGAGAGTCATCTGAGAATCCCTCTCTCAACTTATGACGCCCCTGACGCCATACGAGGCATGCCTGCGGAATGCAGGGGATGGAGACGGTAGCCGTGCGCGATGACGCCCCAAAAAGCAATTGGCTCGACCGCTTCGTCACCCGGACGACGGCCATTCCGCTGCCCCGCGACCTGCGCTCGAAGGCGCTTCGCGCCGTCGTAACGCTGGTTTCCGTCGCGTTTTCCCTGCTCTATATCTATTACGCCGGGTTCGGGTATTTCTCGCCCGAGAGCTTCATCTCCGGGTATCTGGGGTTCACCTTCGTCCTGGTTTTCATCCTTTTCCCCGGCTCGGACAAATCGCCGCGCGACCGGATTACCGCAGTCGACGGGATTCTGGTGTTGAGCACCATCGCGGTCACCTACCACTACAACGTCTACTTCCCCATCCGCTACATCGAGCGGTTCGGCGAGGCGCTCACGCACGACGTGGTCTTCGGCATCATGGCCATCGTTCTGGCGCTGGAGGCCTGCCGCCGCACGCTGGGCCCCGCCCTCCCGTTGATCTCGCTCGCCCTGATCGGGTATTCCCTTTTCGGCCCCTACTTTCCGGGCCATTTGACGCATCAGGGCATCAGCCTCTGGGATACCGCGGCATGGCTCTACAGCAACCAGTCGATCTACGGCGTGATCACGCGGATCTTCGCGAGTTTCGTGTTTCTCTTCATCGTGTTCGGCGCGATTCTGGAGATGTCGGGAGGCAAGGAGCTCTTTCTCAATCTCCCGCTCTCGATCATCGGGCGGACGCGGGGAGGCTCGGCGAAGCTCAGCGCCGTGGCGAGCGCGCTCTTCGGCATGATATCCGGGAGTCCCACGGCGAACATCGTGGGCACCGGAACGCTCACCATCCCGCTGATGAAGCGTTCCGGTTTCCCGCCGCACGTGTCGGCCGCTTTCGAGGCCACGGCCTCGACCATCGGGGTGACCATGCCCCCGCTGATGGGCGCGGCCATTTTCCTCATGGCGGATTTCACGGGAATTCCCTACCTGGAGATCGTCAAGGTATCCATACTGCCGTCGCTGCTGTTCATGCTATCCCTCCTGGCGGTGGCCCACATGTACGCCAGGAAGGCGGGCATCGAGGGGTTGCCGCCCGAGGAGTTGGGGGATCCCTGGGAGATACTCAAAAACTACTGGACCTTCGCGGTTCCCCTGGGCCTCATATTCTACATGCTGGGATCCGGCTACAGCCCGGATTACGCCGTGTTCGTCGCCATCCTGGGCGTGGCGGGGGCGAGTCTCCTCTCTAGGCACACGCGCCTGACGCTCCCCCAATGGGCGAAAATCCTTGAGGTCGGCGCCCGGAGGTCGCTCACCGTCGGCGGACTGGCCGGCTGCCTGGGCATCATCATCGGGATCGTGTTCCGGACGGGAATCGGAACCAAGCTCTCGATCCTCGTGGTCGACCTGTCCGGCGGGTATCTCATTCTCGCCGTTTTGCTGACCGCCCTGGTGACGTTCGTGCTGGGGATGGGCGTCTCTTCCATCACGGCAGACTACCTCCTCCTTTCGGTGCTGATCGCTCCTGCCTTGATCGAACTGGGCGCGACGCCCATGGCCGCCCACCTTTTGATCATCTGGTATTCGCAGACCTCGAACCTGACGCCCCCGGTCTGCGGCGGCGCCTTCACCGCGGCCGCCATTGCAGGCGCTCACCCCTGGAGGACAGGGTTCTTCGCCTTCCGGATCGGGCTGTTCATCTACCTCATTCCCATCGCCTTCGTTTTCGGCGACCTCCTGAATCCGGGGCTGAACCTCCCCTTCTTCTGGACGCTGTTGACGGCGTCCCTCTCGGCGGTCTGCTTCGGCGGCGCTGTCATCGGCTACCTGACGGGCCCCTTGAACATGTGGCAGAGGTTCCTGCTCGCGGCGGCGACGATCGCCCTGTTCGAACCGCACCTGCTCCTGGACTTCATCGGCATGGTTCTTCTGGCGCTGGTGGCAGTGTGGCAAACTCTCGGGAGAAGGCAGGCGAATCAGGAGGCCGCATGAAGTTCCTGGATATGGCTGAGCCAATGCCCCGGGGAGGGATTATCGCTTGTTCACGTTAGGCGTCGACATCGGCGGCACGTTTACCGACCTCGTGGCTATCGACCCCGAGCGCGGCGAGGTGCGGACGGGGAAGATCCCCTCGACTTCGGATGAACCCGCAAGCGCCATCCTGGCGTGCCTCCGGGACCTCGGGCTCGAAGGCGAGGAACTGGAGCGGATGATTCATGGAACCACCGTCGCCACCAATGCGCTCCTGGAGCGGCGCGGTGCCGCTACGGCGCTGGTGACCACGCGCGGGTTCCGGGACGTGGTCGAAATCGGCAGGTGCCGGCGGCTGGTCGAGGGCGGCATGTTCCACATCGGGTTCCGCCGCCCGCCGCCCCTGGTGCCCCGGAACCTTCGCGAGGAAGTGGATGAGCGCCTTCGGGCGAACGGGGGCGTCGAAGCCCCGCCCCGGCCGGAAGAGTTCGCGCGAGTCGTGGAAAATTTGAAGCGAGAGGGGGTCGAGGCGGTGGCGGTATGTTTCCTCCATTCCTACGAGAATCCGGATCACGAGGAAGCCGTCGGCGGGTGGCTGCGGGAACAGTTGGGGCCTGAGGTCTACATTTCGCTATCGAGCACGGTGAACCCCCAGTACCGCGAGTTCGAGCGGTTCTCCACGACCGTGGTGAACGCCTATGTCGGTCCGGCGGTGGGGCGGTATCTCTCGAAACTCAGGGACGGCGGTATCGGGAAGCTGGACAACCGGTGCATTTACATCATGGGTTCGGCGGGCGGCGTGATGGATATCGAGGCGGCGGAGGACTTTCCGGTACGCACCATCTTTTCGGGGCCTGCCGGCGGGGTCACCGCGGGGCGCTTCATATCCCACGAACTCGAACTGCCGAACCTCATCACCTGCGACATGGGCGGGACGAGCGCGGACGTCGCCCTGCTCCTCCGGGACCGGATTCTTTACGCAAGGGATGCCGTCATCTCGGGGGTACCCGTCCGCGCCGCCCAGCTCGAGATCAAGACAGTCGGCGCCGGCGCCGGGAGCATCGTGTGGGTCGACCTCGACGGGGCGCTTTGCGTAGGACCCAGGAGCGCGGGCTCCTCGCCTGGTCCCGCCTGCTATGGATTCGGGGGAGTGGAGCCCACCGTCACCGACGCGAACGTCATCTTGAACCGGATCGGAGACGGCGCCCTTCTCGGCGGGAAGATACGGGTGGACGCCTCGCTGGCGCGGGAGGCGATGGCCCCGGTGCGGGACAGGCTCGATTTCGGCTCGCTCGAGGAACTGGCCGAAGGGGCGCTTAAGATTCTCGTGGCCCGGACGGTCCGGCTCATCCGCGAGATCTCGCTCGAACGGGGATTCGACCCGCGCGAATTCGCTTTCGTGGCCTTTGGCGGAGCGGGGCCCATGCACGCCACGGCCATCGCGGATGAACTCGATATGGAAACGGTCGTGGTTCCTTCTCACCCGGGGAATTTTTCCGCCCTGGGGCTCGTGATGGCGAAGATGCGCCGGGATGCGACCGCCACCTACCTCGAACGCTCCTCCACCCTCGATCTGGCGGACCTGCGCGGGCGGCTCGGAGAGATGGCGGAGGGGGTCGAGAATCGCCTCCTTGCCGACGGTGTCCGGGCGGAAAGCATCTCCTTGTCGATTTTTCTGGAGATGCGCTGCCTGGGCCAGGCGCATGAGATTCCCGTTCCCCTGGGACCGTCTCCGGAGCGGGTGGACCTGCCGGCCATCGAGGGCGCCTTCCAAAAGATTTATGCGGAACGCTACGGCCGCAACCCGGACCCCGCGACCGAATGGGAGGTGATCTCGATCCAGATCATCGGCGAGGGAGAAGTCCAGGCGTATTCACCGAAAACCTGGCGGGCAAAGCGCGGGGGCGGCGAGAGTCCCGGGGAGGTGCGGAAAGTATGGTTCGATGGGGAGTGGCGCGATACCTCCGTGTTCGACCGTATGGAACTGGAACCCGGAGCGAGCGTGGAAGGTCCCGCCATCATGGAGGAGAGCGGAGCCACGACGGTTGTTCCGCCCGGGTGGCGCGCCGCAGCACACGAGAGCGGGCATCTTCTTTTGCGGCGCATGTAAGGGGTTGTTGAAAAAATCCACAGAAGGAGCGCGTAAATTTCACTCCCCCCTTGAGGGGGAGTCACAGAGGCCGAGCGGTTTATGCGAAGGCCGATGTGGTGGGGGGTAAAATGCATTTTATCGCTATTCCGAATTATACCCCCCACCGAATCGCTTTCGGGCTTGCGCCCTCAGCTCTTCGACTCCCCCTCAAGGGGGGAGTGGTTGGTTGGCGCTCTGCAAGGGAGGAGTAAAGTTTCATCCCTCCCTGGTCGGCTCTATACGTGGAACCACGAAATCGGGGCTTTTTCCACAGCCCCTCATGGAAGGATTTCGAACGATATCGAGGCCTGGCGGAAAATTCCGCTGGATTTGCGGCCTGCCATGAACGAAGAGGTGGAGAGATGACTTCAGACAAGGGAACGGACTACCTGGCAAGGGCACGCGATTGCCTTCCGGGCGGCTGGCTCGGGGACCTGACGCTTCCCGAAGAGATGATGCTCATCGCATCTCGCGGAGAAGGAAGCCGCCTTTACGACGTGGATGGACGCGGTTACCTCGATTTCACGATGGGCGGGGGGTCCCTGATTCTGGGCCACGCGCATCCGTCCATCCTCGAGGCGGTGCGAAGGCAGATGGAACTCGGTTCGACCTACTATACGCTGAGCGACCGCTCCATCGAGTTGGCCGAGGAACTGGTGAGGGCGATTCCCTGCGCGGAACTGGTGCGTTTCGCCTCAACGGGCGGCGAGGCCACGTTCTACGCGCTGCGGCTGGCGCGCGCCTTCACCGGCAAGGAGAAAATTCTGAAATTCGAAGGGAGCTACATCGGCCACAGCGACTACGGAATGATGAGCGTCTCCCCTCCGCGCCCGAACCTGTACCCGTCTCACCACCCCGATTCGGCCGGGATTCCCGCAGCGGTCGGGGAACTGGTCATCACGGCGCCCTTCAACAATGCCGATATCGCCTGCGGGCTGGTGGAAGAGCACGCCGGGGAGCTCGCCGCCGTCATCGTCGAGCCCGTTCAGCGGTCGATTCCCCCGGCCCCGGGTTTTCTGGAGCAACTCCGCCAGGTGACGAGCGAGCGCGGGGTGCTGCTCGTATATGATGAGGTGGTTACCGGGTTCCGCCTCGCCTACGGCGGGGCGCAGGAGTATTTCGGCGTCGTTCCCGATCTGGCGGCTTACGGCAAGGCTGTCGCCTGCGGATTTCCCCTCTCGGCGGTCGCGGGACGGGCGGACGTGATGGCGCTGGCGGACCCCGGCCGCAAGGGGGAGCCGGAGTACGTCTACATCAGCGGCACGCTCTCGGGTAACCCGACGTGCGCCGCCGCGGCGCTCGCCACCCTGGAGGAATTGTCCCGGCCCGGCGTCTACGACGGTCTTCACAGGATGGGTGATCGATACCGCAAGGAATTAGCGGCGTTGTTCGACGAACACGGGATTCCCGCCCGGGTGCAGGGTATCGGGCCCTTTTTCCAGGTATTTTTCACGCCGAATCCGGTCACGGACTACCGGGGTCAGACGCAAGCCAACAGGAAGCGGTTCGAATCGTTCGTCCGGAAAATGTTCGCGCGAGGCGTTTTCATGAGCCGCCGGGCCAAGAACTATCTTTCCACGGCCCACAGCGAATCGGACCTGGGCGAGTTCCTGGAAGCCGCGCGGGCCATATGCGCCGGAGGCCTCGATTGACCATGGGCGATAACCGGACGACGCAAGAGAGCGCCTCGGCCGACGCCGTTACGGTCTCGGTGGTTCAGGAACTCCTGATCTCCGTGGTCCGCGAGATGCGGGTTACTTTTTCCAGAAGCGCATTCTCGTCGATCATCAACGAAGGACACGATTTTTCCTGCGCCCTTCTTTCGCCGGAAGGAGGCCTGGTCGCCCAGTCCGAAGATCATCCAGGGCACATCTTCCCGATCTCCTACGCCGCCGGAGCGGTTTTCGCGCGCTACGCAGGCGATATTCATCCGGGCGACGTTTTTCTCCTGAACGACCCCTATATCTGCGGAACCCACATGAACGACATGGCGATGTTCTGCCCCCGGCTTTTCGAGGGGCGCGCGCTCGCCTTCCCGGCGCTCCGCGCGCATTGGGGGGACGTCGGCGGCTCGGTGGCCGGCAGCCTCTCCGGCGACGCCTCCCACATCTTCATGGAGGGAATGATCGTCCCGCCCATCCGGCTCTATTCCCGGGGCGAGCTGAACCAGGAATGCCTGGAGGTCGTTCTCCGGAACATGCGGGGCCGCGAGGACAGGCATGGCGACCTGATGGCCATGCTCGGCACCTGCAGGCTGGCGCAGCGGCGTCTGGACGAAATCGAAAGTCGGTACGGACGCGATACGCTCCAGGCGGTGAACGATAATCTCCTGGAGCGGGCGGAGAAACGGATGCGGGCGGCCATCAGCGCGCTTCCAGACGGGACTTTTCACTACGAGAACTACATCGACAACAGCGGGACGGGAGCCGAGCCGCTCAGAATTTCACTTCGCCTCCAGATCAGGGAAGATCAAATCCACTGTGATTTCAGCGGGACTTCCGCGCAGGTGAAAGGGCCCACGAACGCAGGCCCCGCCACGGCCGCCACGTCCTGCTTCATGGTGCTGAAATCGCTCCTGGACCCCGCGCTGAGCGTGAATGCGGGCTGTTTCCGCCCCCTGACGATGGAGGCGCCCAAAGGGTCCATTCTCAACGCGGAATTCCCCGCTCCTTTCGGCGGCGCTTCCGACGTGCGGCGCACGATTGAATCGTGCGTTCTGGGTGCGGCGGTCCAGGCGATGCCCGGCCTCGCGGCGGGCGACACCAAGGGGGCGGCCAACCATTGCTACATCGCCGGCGCCCAGCCGGACTCCGGCGAAGCCTTCCTCTACTATGAATATCCGGCGGGGGGCACGGGCGCGCTCGCGGGAAGCGACGGGGACCACGCCATCAGAACCTACACCGAAGGAGACTTCAACGCCGTCCAGCCGGTGGAGAGCCTGGAGGCCACGCTCCCGATGCTCGTGGAGGAGAGCGGCCTCAGAGTCGGCTCCTGCGGCCACGGGCAGTGGCGCGGCGGTCTGGGAATGGAGCGGAAGGTTCGTCTCGAGACCGGCGGCGCGGGCCTCACCGTTTTGACGGACCGCGTGATCATTCCTCCCTACGGGGTGGACGGCGGGACCTCGGGCGGAGGAAACCGGTTCACGGTGTTCCGGGAAAATTCTGAGGTGGAGCCTTCAGGCGTCCCTGGAAAGGCCACGGCCTTTCCGCTCAGGCAAGGCGACGCCGTGATCCTCCGCTCCGCGGGCGGCGGCGGCTGGGGAGACCCACTGGCCCGCGCCCCCGAAGCGGTGCTGGCCGACCTCCGGCTGGGATACATCACGGTGGAGGATGCGCGCGAAGTCTACGGCGTGGTCCTGACGGACGGTGCGCTCGATGTGGAGGCGACCGCCGCTGCGCGGGAGCGGCTCAGGATGCAAAGGATGTATTTCACCGTCCGCCTGAATGACGAGGACGCCTACGGCGGCAGCAGGCGGCTTTGCCCGATGTCTGCCGAGACGGCGGGCGAAGGAGGATTCTCGGAGGGGATGCTCGTGGAGTACGTTCCGCTGCGCGGTGCGCCCCTCAGGGCCTGGGTGAAGATCGCGCCGGGGCAGGCCACCGGGGAAACTTCCCTCGGACCCGTCGCGGCGGGCATTCTGAATCTGCGGGAGGAGGAGCGGATATGGCTCCGGCCGATTGAGACGCCCTATTCGCACCCCCCGCTGGCCTCGTGAGCGGGCTGACGCCCTTACCCCGTCCTCGGACATTCCGAAAAGGAGATGCTCAAACGTTCCCGCATTGGGGCTGTTGAATAAGCCCTGTGGAGCGAATTTGGTTGCGCGCACGCTTTTGAAGTTCACTCCCCCCTTGAGGGGGAGTCGGTGAGCTAAGGGCGCATGCCCGCAAGCGAACCGGTGGGGGGTATAATTGAAATTGCACGATAAAACACGATTCACCCCCCACCGCATCAGCCTTCGCACAAATCGCTCGGCTTCTGCGACTCCCCCTCAAGGGGGGAGTGATGTCTCCTCTCTCCTCGGTCGACTCCATACGCACAAT
>JAPOYD010000073.1:0-8277 GCA_026706735.1 Nitrospinota bacterium
CGCGTACGAGAGCATATTCGGCGCCATGCGAAATGGAGAAATCGACATCCTCATCGGGACGCAAATGGTGGCGAAGGGCCATGATTTCCCGAAGCTGACGCTCGTGGGCGTGGTGGTGGCCGATGTCGGGCTTCATCTGCCGGATTTCAGGGCAAGCGAGCGTACTTTCCAGCTATTAACCCAGGTGGCGGGCAGGGCGGGCCGCGCCGATTTGCCCGGCGAAGTCATCATCCAGACGTTCAGGCCGGATCATTTCACGGTTGAGTGCGCGCGGACGCATGATTACGCCGGGTTTTACAAGAGAGAAGCCCTGGCGAGGGAGCGGATGGGCTACCCGCCCTATCGACGCCTGGCCAGGCTCCGTTTTGAGTCGAAGAACAAGCACCTCGCCGCGAAAGCCGGTGAATGGATGGCCTCATATTTACGCAAACATGGCGCTGCCGCCGCCGGGCGCGCCGCCGAACCCGGGGGGGTCGAATATCTGGGCCCCGCGCCGGCGCCTCTCGTAAGGATTCGCGGGGTATGGCGGTATCACATGATCTTGAAGGCCAAAGGGTCGAAACGCCTGGGCGAGGCGCTCAATTCGCTGACAGCGGAATTTGACGGGCAGGCGGCCTTTTCCTCCGTTCGTCTGGCGGTGGACGTAGACCCGTTGAGTTTGATGTGAGGATACTCATCCTCAAAGGAGCCATATTACTCAGAAATCAGATACTTCAGAACGGGGAGTTTTTATGTCACAGGAAAATTTCAGAACGGCCCTCGTGGGACTCGGGTGGTGGGCGACGCCGATAGGTGACGCACTTCGCAGAAGCGAGAAGATAGACTTGGTCGCCTGCTATACGCGCAACGAAGAAAAGCGCGCCTCATTCGCGGGAGAGCATGGATGCGAAGCGGCGTCCAGCTATGAGGCGATACTGGAGAATCTCGACGTGGAGGGGGTCCTGCTCACCACGCCGAACAAGGTGCATGCGGCCCAGATCATCGCCGCGCTCGAGGCGGGCAAGCACGTCTGGGTGGAAAAACCGATAACGAACGTATTGGCCGAGGCGCCCGAGGTGCTGAAAGCCTGGCGAGCGTCCGGCAAGACGCTGGCGGTGGGGCATTGCTACCGGCGCGCGGCGGGACACCGGAAAATTCGTGCGCTGATAGAAGACGGCACCATCGGCAAACCGCTTTGGGCGGAGGCTGTTTTTTCAAACCACATGGGGCAGTTTTTCACCCCGGACAGGTGGCGATATTTCCGGGATGAGTGCCCGGGCGGCCCCCTCATGCAGATGGGGATTCACCACTGCGACACGCTGAACTACCTGCTGGGCGATCCCGTGAGCGTTACGGGAATTCACAAAAAGCTGGCTACCCCTGCGGAAATAGACGACGTGACGATGACGATCACCGAGCACGAAGGCGGCCCCGTCTCTACCCTGATGACGAGTTTCGTGACGCCGGGCGTTTTCACACTCAGGCTGCACGGCACCCAGGCGGTGGTCTCTCTCGAGATGGTTCGCGAAAATATCACCCTGGCCCACCGGACGAATGATGAGACGACGCTCGCGATTCAAAAGGCGGGCGAAGTCGGCTGGACGGACATGCCCGTTCCCGAAATGGCGGACATGATAATCGATGAGGTGGAGGAATTCGCCGATTGCGCGCGCACGGGCGATGCGCCCGAAACCGGTCCACGAGAGGCCGTCCATGCCCTGGCGCAGGTGGAGGGTTCGTGCCGCTCGGCGGAAGCGGGAAGAAAGATAAAGATGACAGAACTTCTGGAAGGCATCGACGTCTAGCGCTGCTAGGTTTCTTGAAGCGCCGAAGGAGGTTTGGTTGGTGGGCCGTACTGGATTTGAACCAGTGACTTCTGCCGTGTGAAGGCAGCGCTCTGCCACTGAGCTAACGGCCCAGGATTTTGCGTTTATCACACGCCCAAAACGGGGTCAAGAACAGGGCTGTTGAAAAACCCGGCCTTGGGAGCGGGCGTCTTTGACACCCTCATCCCAGCGCCCCAAACCCTCATCCTGAGTAGGCGTGTTAGCGCCGTATCGAAGGATGAGGAGCGCGTCTCTCCGTCGGGAGCGAATATCGCCCTTCGATACGCGGCTTCGCCGCTACTCAGGGCGAGGCGGAGCGGCGGGCTACGCAGAACGAGGAGGAGGATTGCGCCGCATCGGGCTTTTTCAACAACTCCAAGAACGGATGTGTTCGATGCCGCCTCCAAACTTTACGGGGGCTCAAGCCATCGGCTATGATAGCGGGAGTTGAAACCTTCATCGTCGATTATTCGCCAGTGAACTTGAAAGGATGATATTAGATGAACCAACTGACGAACAATGGGGTGAAATACAACCTCGAAAACCGCGAACATGACCTATACGGGTTCGGCGTCGACGTCTATATGCTCGATCAGGAGGGCGTTCAGCCCAAGGAACCCATCGCGTTCATTCCCGGAAAAGACGAGAATGCCGCGACCATTCTGACGCAGCAATGGCTCAAAATCGCTTTTCCGGCGGAGTTGCCGAAAGGCAAGAAATAATAGCGGCGCCGCACGACAGGAAAACCGGTCAGGTAGCTTATTCCCTGCTTGCAAACCGGGGGGACGCCTTGGAGTCGCCTCAAACCATTCAGACAGACCAGGCGCCATCGCCCACCGGGCCCTTCGTTCAGGCGCGCCGCGCCGGGAACCTGTTGTTCATCGCCGGCCAGCGCGGCATCGACCCCGACTCGGGGGAACTCGTCGAGAGAACCATAGAGGCGCGCGCCAGGAGAACTTTCGAGAACCTGAAAGCCATTGCGGAGGCGGCTGGCGGGTCGCTAGCCACGTTCGTTTCCACCGTCGTCTACGTGAGGGAAATGGATGCCCACCGCCCGGTCATCAACCGGCTGTATGAGGAATACTTCGGGCCGAACCTGCCCACGCGCACCATCGTGGAGGTGAGCCGGTTGAACCAGGACGACATCGTGGAAATCGAAGCGGTGGTGATGATCCCCGGCGCGGAGACCTAGCCTGCGGACGCCGCGGGAGCTGGAAGCGGCTCCCACCATTTTTCGACGCCCAAATCATCCGCGATCACGCCGGCGGCGTTGTAGCCGGGCGCTCCGTTCAAACCGCCCCCCTGGCAACTCGAACTGCACAGATAGAAGCCCTCAAGAGGTGTCCGCATACCCGAGAGCAGGGGATGGGGCCTGTTGATCCCCAACTGTTCGGGAATATACGCCCCCATGCGCACACCGCCGCGGATCATGTTCTTGTTCCCGCGTTCCACGTCGAGCGGTGTGTAGAGCTTCGCCGCGCGGACGTTGTCCGGCGTGAGATTCGGAGCGTAGCCCCGCCAAACGTCCACGAGGCGTTCGGTGTACTCCTCTTTTACTTCATCCCACTTCCGGGGGCCGCCGTCTTTGAGTTCATAGGGCGCGCCGGGCCACCAGAAGGCGACGTGGCCGTCTGGGGGCGCATAAGAGGGGTCGTGCTGGCTGTTGCATGAGCCGTTGCCCATCGGGCGCGACGGGATGAGGCCGTTTCTGCGCTCTTCGGTGTTTTCGGCCATCTCCTCGCCGGAATCCGCGCCGAAGATGATGTTGTACGCCCGGCCCACGCTCGGGTCGAAATTCTCCGCGGTATATCGCGGGGGTTCGGCCAGGGCGAGATGCAGCGTGCTAAGCGAATGGAAGCCCCAGTCCCAGTTTCGCACCTTTTCGTTGACCTCATCGGGAAACGCGTCTTCTCCCGCCATTTTAATGGACGCCGGCGCATTGAGGCTCGAAGCGACGAATTGCGTCGCCATCATCTTCTCGCCGCCTTCGAGCATCACGCCCGTCGCGCGCCCGTTTTCCCGGATCACCTCGCGCACGTGGCTGTTTCTCAATACGACGCCTCCGTTCTGGATGATGATGCGCTCAAGCGCCAGAGGCAGTTGGACCGCGCCCCCCACCGGGAGGCCGAGCGTCGTGTGGGTGGAAAACAGGCTCGGCAGGAAAATCCCCGTGCCCGGCGCGTTCTCCACCGTAATGGCGTGAGAGAACAGAAAGAACAAGGCCCGCATTTTGGGATGCTCGAAATTCGATTCGATGGCCTCGAAAATCGACATTTTCGCAAAGCTCAGAATCTCCCGCCCCGCGTCGCTATCCATCCTGGAGACGATTTCGTCAGGAGGCAGGGGCGGATGAAACAGGAAACTGCGCAGGAGCGGGGCGTGTTCCACGGCGAATCGACGGTGAAGGTAGGCGTATGATTCCGCGTCTTTTTGCGAAAATTTCGAGATGGACGCCGCGCTTTTCTCAGCGTCGCGGTGAAGCAGAATGGCCGTGCCGTCTCGATAGAGCGTGGCGTGCTGCACGTCCGGCGTAAGCCACTTGAACCCATGTTTGTCGAGTTCCAGGTCCTTGACGATTGGAAAATCATCGAGGCCGATGAAGAAATTCGCGTGCATGTTCGATTGGTAGCCGGGCAGCAGGAATTCTTTGGTGCTCGAGCCCCCGCCTATTTCGGGTTCACAATCCAAAACGGCGACTTTGAGTCCCGCCCGGGCAAGATACGCCGCACACACCAGGCCGTTATGCCCCGCACCGATCACAACCCCGTCGAATTGCGCCATCGGATTCTCTCCTTAATGTTGTTGGAAGCAGAATCCCCAGCTTAACGAATCCGGGATGAAAGGGCAAAAAGGCGGAAGAAAAAACACCCCTGACGGGGGGGGGACCGCTGAAGACGCCCCGACAAGGGGTTGTTGAAAAGTCCTCCAAGGGGAGGTGATGTCCCCAAAAGCGCCGCCCAATGTGGGAAGTTGGTTTTGTTCCTCGCTTTTGATCGTCATTCCGGCGAATGCCGGAATCCAGAGCGGACTGGAATGGAAGATATGCGGAAATATGGCGGTGCGGCGCAGGTGGCCGGGTTCGACGAACTCCGGTTCTCGCATCGGTTCTGGATTCCGGCGTGCGCCGGAATGACGGCAAAATCTCCCACATCGAGGTTTTTCAACAGACCCTTGAGGGGCATCGCCGGCCACGAGAGAGAAGAGAATCACTCCCCCCTTGAGGGTCCATTCCGGCCACTGCGGGGTTGCTGAAAAACCCCGCCCCGCAAAATTCACCCCGCCCCGCCCGGAAGAATTTCTCGCTCCCCGCTCGGAATTCACCCCGCATTTCCCCGCATTTGCCGCTCCGTCCCGAAGCCCGGGTTCGGGTATGGTCGGTTCCGCCCGGAGAGGGCGAACCTTCCCCGGTCGGATTCGGCCACCGGGAGAGGAGGAGCGGTGATTATGGGTTCCATGAGGGCGAAGAAAATGAAAATAGTCCAATTTTCCGTAAAATTGGATAAATTCACGAGGTTTTTCGATAAATTACTGAAAAGTATTTTCCGCGTAAATGATTGTAATAAAAAGGATTACCATATAAATCTTAGCGTCTTTCACTCAGATTCAGCGTCAAGAAAAGTTTTCCGGCACCCACGCATTTCCCCGCAACCGCCCGCATTTGCTCACCGGCGGGGCTTCGGTTCCACCCGCCTGATGCGGGGGCTTGTCCAACAATTCCCCGGGGAGCGGGGCGTTCCGTTCGGACTGATGAGCGAACGAGGCGCCGAAGGCGCGAATCAGCTCTCTTCTTTTTCCTTTTCGATCCGTTCTTGCTTCACACGGGCGACCTCGGCTTTGACATCGTCGATGACGTCTTTGCCCCAAAAAAGCTTTCCCTCCACCACGAACGTGGGGATGCCGTAAATACCCAATCCTTTTCCCTGGGCACGCTGGCTGTGCAGCGCGCCGATGTAGCGTCCCTCGGCGATGACGGCCTTGATTTCCTCTCCGTCGAGTCCTACATCCTCACCGAGCCCGGCGATGACGTCCAAATCCTCGAGATTCAGGTCGTCCTCCCAGCGCGCCTTGTAACAGCGATTCCGGAATTCCTTGAATTTTCCCTTATCCCGAGCGTAATAGGTGGCCATGTGGAGGTTGGTGGTGCGGTAATCGCCTCCCGCCACCCGGATGGGCACGTTGTATTTCTCGGCGAGAGGTTTGTGATTTGTTTCGTAACTTTCCTGTTTCTGCTCTGGCGAGTAGCCGGCGAACTCCTGGCCGGGGGGTCTCCCTTCCCAACTGACCCACTCGACGACGACGTCGGGGTCTTCTTCTATCAC
Organism: Nitrospinota bacterium; assembly: GCA_026706735.1. Classification (GTDB taxonomy): domain Bacteria; phylum UBA8248; class UBA8248; order UBA8248; family UBA8248; genus Bin107. Next base: position 6,125 of record JAPOYD010000073.1, read on the forward strand.
GGGCGTGCCACCCACGGTGGCGACATAGCAAAATGGTCATGTGTAATCCGAGTATTTCACCACAACGATTGGTTCTTTCAGCTCACTCATGGCGTTGCCTCCGTCTTGATTTGTCGAACCCTGTAATATCCGGTGAATATCAGAATGGCAGCGATTTTTGGGTTTATACCACTTCGGCGCGGTCGTGGTCGATGGCGTCATGACCCCCCGGGTCGACCCACACTCCCATTTCCCGGAGTTCCGTCACGGCTTGTGCGATTTCCTCTTCGTTTCCGTCAAATTCACATACCTGCCACCCGGATTGGACATCCAGTTCACTCCTCATGATGTTGATGGCAAACGAGTATTTTCTGCCGAGCTCCCACAAAATGGGTTTCTGCACGAGATGACCCGGCACAGAGAGAACCAGCCGCTTGCAGCCCCGGGGTATGGGAGTCGCGTTGATGCCGATCGGGCCGCCGTTTTCGAGTCTTTTCAGAAAGCCACCGACGATTTCGGTGAGCTTGTCGTATTGCACCAGAAAAGCGTCGTGCCCGTAGGTGGATTCCACCGTGTGCAACTCCACTTCGTGGTCGAGTTTCTGGAGAATCTGGGCGATCTCCATGCTTCTCTCCGGCGGGAAGAGCCAATCCGATATGAAGCATACGAGCAGGCATTTGGTTTTCAGCCGGGACAGCGACGCCTCGAGGCTCTCGAAACCCAGGGAAGCGTCGTACAGATCCATCATGCGGGAGATATACAGATACGAATTCGCGTCGAAGCGATCGACGAATTTGTCCCCCTGGTGATCGAGATAGCTCTCCACCTCGAACCGCGAGGCGATATCCTCCAGCATTTTGTCCTTGTCCCTGATCTCGCGGCCGAATTTCTCCCACATGATTCCCCGGCTCAGGTAGGTGATGTGGGCCAGCATGCGCGCCGCGCTGAGGCCCTTGCGTGGTCCTTGGCCGGCGGCGTAATCGCCGTCTTTCCAATCACCGTCCGCCGTGACGGCCGTGCGGGCGATTTTGTCCCATGCGATGCCCATCGGGTCCAGGCGGGCGGCTCCCGCGACCGGAATGACGGAGTCGCAGATATCACTGTAACGCAGACCCCATTCCAGGGTCTGCATCCCGGCGAGCGAGCCGCCGATCACCGTTTTAAGGCGCTTTACGCCCAAGTGATCGAGGAGCAGCTTGTGGCCGAGAACCGTATCCTCCCCCGTAGTGACGGGAAAGCCGGAGTCGTATGCTCTGCCCGCAGCGGGATTGAGTGAAGCGCGCACTGTCGTGCCCGAGCATCCCCCCAGGTTGTTGGAGGAGACGACGAAGTATTCTCGGGTATCGATGGCCTTGCCGGGGCCGATCATCGGATCCCACCACCCCGGGCGCGGATCGTCGGGGCTGTGGAAGCCGGCTGCGTGCGCGTCGCCCGTTAGAGCGTGGATTACCAGAACAGCGTTGTCGGCGCTGGGTGAGAGTTCGCCATACGTCTCATATGCCACCTGGACTTCGGACAGTATTTCGCCGGAATCGGTTTTGAACGATTCGGAAAGGGCGATGATCTCTGTTTTCGTAAGGCCGACTGAACCGGGATCCTGCGGGGAATTTTTTCGATTCATGATTTGGCGCGATTTCCTTATTTCCAAGACAAGAATATATAATGACTTGTAGCAAAATTATGTGTTTTGCACACGCTTGTTCAAGTGGGTGCTGGATTTACTTGTTTTTTGTTGTTTGTTGCAATGGTAGTTGTTACATTTTTCATCAGGGAAAAACAATACTTTAGAGGGTAATGTCCGAGAGAGTTGATGAATTGATGAAGTAAACGCCGCCCTTTCTTGGTGCCTCGAATGATAGTTTGTCCGCGGGATAATCACATTCGCCTCATCTCTCAGCATGATCACGCACGGGCCGCAGGTACGATTGCGAGAAATTGGATAGGGATTGAATCGCTTTCTTCGCCGCCGGATGAACTTAGAGAGAAAGTTTTGTTCGCTGTCGACAACCATGACGTTGGATGGTGCCGCTCGGACGCCACGCCGAGATGGGATGAAATGACGAAACTGCCTTACAGTTTTTTCGGAATAACGGCGGACAAAGCGATCGAAATTTGGGCCGCGGGCATCGATTCTTGCGCCTCCTTCCATCCGTTAGCCGGCAATTTGGGCAGCG
>JAPOYD010000073.1:8287-17435 GCA_026706735.1 Nitrospinota bacterium
CTCGCAGCAGGTGGGAGGAGAGGTGCCCCGCTGGAAGTTTCCAAGGTGCTGAACGGATTCATCCACGCTGAATCGAAACGGCAGAAAGAGTTGGACGCCCTGATTGAGCCGAGGCACATGGATGCGATCGAAAATTCCGTGTCTTTGCTCGGGGTTTGCGATACATTATCCCTGTTGGCGTGCCGGGCGCCGGAAATTACGCCGCCCGATGCCGCAGTTCATCCTTTGATTCAGGGTGGGTTGAAAGTGAAAACCGCAAACACCGATGATCTGGAAATATCCCCATGGCCGTTCTCAAAGGATTCGGTCGAGTTGCGGATGCCGGGGTTGGTGCTGCCGGGCGAGTATTTTGCGGATGAAAAAGAACTGGCCAAGGCAGTACCCATGGCGGAACCCATCGTATTTTCGAGCGTTCTCAGGCCGATTAGCGGGGATGCGGAAACTGAAGATACACGGGATAGAACTGTGGATTCTGCATGAAAGATGAAGCTGCCGTTTTAGAACTCAGCGTCGTCGCCGGGATTGTCCGGAATGAGGGGCGCATTCTCATCTGTCAGCGCCCTGCGGGCGGGCATATGCCGGGTTTCTGGGAGTTTCCCGGCGGTAAAATTGAGTACGGCGAAGACCCCCGGGAAGCTTTGCAACGGGAGATTGGGGAGGAACTTGGGGTCAAAGTGCGCGTTGGCCGTCTTCATTGGGAGACACGGCACCGTTATCCCGACAGAGACGTCTACCTTCGCTTTTATGATTGTGAGTGGGAAAGCGGAGTGGTGGAGAATTTGGGGGTAGCGGAGCACGAGTGGGTGCATCCTTCCTCATTGGGGGAATTTGATTTCCTGCCCGCGGATGCGCAGTTGATAGAATCTCTCATGAATGGCGAGGAAACACGGGATTCAGAAAAAGAGGCGAAAAATGTTTCAGAGGCTGATTTAAGTGCCGCTTATGATGTGTGCATGAAAATCGTAGTCGGCCACTACGAGAATTTTCCCGTCGCCTCGAAGTTGCTGCCGGCGAAGATAAGACCGCACGTTGCTGCGGTATATGCATTCGCCAGGGGTGCGGATGATTTCGCGGATTCGACAGAGCCCGCCCATGAGCGGCTTGCTCGCCTTGATGAGTGGGAAAAAAAGCTCGAATTGGCCCGGCAAGGAGTCGCGGAAACAGCCGTTTTCATTGCGCTCTCCCACACGATTCAGCAGTTCGATTTGCCCTTGCAACCTTTTCGGGATTTGCTATCGGCATTCAAACAAGATGTCACGGTTCTCCGGTACCCGAACTATGAAGCCTTGATCGATTATTGTCGCCGATCGGCGGATCCTGTGGGGCGAATCGTTCTCATGCTGCACGGGATACGTGATGAAGAGGCCCTTCGCGCGTCAGATGCCATCTGCACGGCCTTGCAGATTGCGAATCACTTGCAAGACGTGAAAGAAGACGCCCAGCGAGGCATTATCTATATGCCTCAGGATGAGATGAGAAGATTCTCCGTCTCCGAGGATGATTTGCTTGCCGACGTGGCGACGCCTCAACTGCGCGCGTTCCTGGTTTTTCAGATAAAAAGGACAAAACGTCTCTTCAGGCAGGGATTGCCTCTTTTATACCGGACCCATGGCGCATTGGGCCGTGAGCTTCGCGCGATTTGGCGTGGCGGCGTCTCGGCGCTGGACGCGATTTCGCGGGAGAATTGGGATGTCTGCGCTGGATCTCCGCTTTTGAATGGTTGGGATAAGGCCAGATCATTGCTCGCAGCGTTTCGCCCGGTCTATCGACTTGAATCCACCGTGGATCGACAGGCGGAAGAAGGGTTGAACCGCGCATACTGCCGCTGGTTTATTCGCGCGAGCCGGTCGAATTTTTATCTGTCTTTTTTTAGCCTGCCGGCGGAGAAAAGGCGCGCCATCACGGCGGTTTACGCGTATTGCCGCATGGCCGACGATATCGCCGATGAGCCGGGCGAGATATCCGGCAAGAAAACCACGTTGCGCGAATGGAAAAAGGCGCTGGATCAGTTGGGCGAGGAGAGTCCATCCCACCCGATCATCGGGGAACTCGCATGGGCGTCGAAAAAATACGACTTGCTGCCGGAGCATTTCCGGGCGATTTGTGACGGGGTGGCGATGGATCTGGAGGAAAGTCGATTTGAAAATTTGTCAGATCTTGAAATTTATTGCGACAAGGTGGCTTCCGCAGTAGGGCTGGCGTGCTTGGGCATCTTCGAGGCGAAATCGGATTTTGCGAAAGACTACGCCGTTTGTTTGGGAAGGGCGCTTCAGATGACGAATATTTTACGAGATGTTTGGGAGGATGCTGAACTAGGGCGCATTTATATTCCGCGAAGCGAAATGGAAAAATATGGCGTGACGGTTTCCGATCTGAGAGACAAAAAAGATACTTCCCAAGTTTTGAGCCTCTTTCGGTTTCTGGCGCATCGTACGCGTGAATACTACGAGGGAGCGAACGAAGCCTTGAGTCACGAGAAGAAAGAAAACCTTCTTCCCGCGAGAATCATGGGCCGAATATACAGGAGGCTTCTGAGTGAGATGGAGGAGAATCATTTTCGGCACATGGATTTTCGCCCCTCTTTGAAGTCAAGGGAAAAACTCCAAGAGGCTCTCCGCTGTTTTCTGGAACCATGAATGTCTGGGCCTGTTATTTTTAAACAAACGGTCATAATTATCGGAGCCGGTGCAGCGGGGCTGTCTGCTGCTTTGCGCCTTGCCGAGTCGGGCATCAAGGTTGTGGTGCTGGAGGCTGGGAAATTTATCGGTGGCCGGGCGCGTAGTTTTACGCATTCATCTACGGGTTTGGAGTTGGACTGGGGCCCGCATTTGTTTATGGCGGCCAACCCGGCGTTGCGCTCATTGTTGGAAAGAGTGGGCGCCGCCGATGATGTTTTTTTCTCCCCTTCCCTGGAAGTGAGCTACCGTATCCGAGAATCGGGGTCGACCAGACGGACGCAATTGTCATTTCCAGAGGGTGGAGGTGTTCTTGCGGAACTCCGAGGTTTGCTCAAATGGGGTGGACCCCGCTTTTTGGAAAAAATAAATCTTCTGAGAGGCCTTTCGAAAATTGTTTCCAAATCGAGCGATGAGAACCCAGGTGAATCCATGAGTGACATGCTTGAGGGCCTTGGCCAGAAGGATGAGGCGGTGCGCTGGTTTTGGGAGCCGTTTGCACGCGCGGTGTTGAACTTGCCTTTGGAGCAGGGAAGTGCGCAGTTGTTCAAGGCCGTAATCCGCGAAGCCTTCGCCGATGGGCCGAAGGGCGCCGCTTTGGGGGTACCGCTGAAGGCATTGGGTACGCTGTGGGCGAACAGAGCGGCCCAACGCATCCGGCACCTCGGTGGAGAAGTGAGGCTTCAGCAACCCGCAGTCGGTTTTGAGGTAAATAATTCAAAAATGAACGGTGTGATGGTAAGAGAGCGCGAGACTTTACCCGCAGCCGCAGTCATTTCCGCCGTGCCGCCTGACGCTTTGGCCAGATTGCTAGGCAGCGAACTCAGTCAGCAATCACTTTTTTCGAATCTGGGAAAACTGCGCCCGGGGCCTATTGCCAGTGCATATTTCTGGCTTGAAGAACCGGATGAGGGGCCTCCTTTTGAGGCGATAGTGGGTGAGGAGTGGGATTGGTTGTTTCGGCCCGTAGCTGGCGGGGAAGGTGCGGAAAACCTGGTGTGTCTATTGGCCGGGGCGGAGGATTCCATCGCATCTGAGGAGCGGTCGATCATCGAGTCGTCTGCGAGAGATTGCTTGAATCGCATGATTCCTCATAACCGTATTCGAGATATTTTGGTGGTGCGGGAGCGCGCCGCTACTTGGGCGAACGGGGTGGCGGAGCAAAATTATCGGTTAGATACCAAAACGCCGATTGAAGGTTTTTTTCTTGCTGGAGATTGGACTCGCACAGGCTTGCCGGCCACCGTAGAGGGTGCGGTGAGAAGCGGGGAAAATGCGGCACAGGCGGTTTTAGAGTATACCGAGGCCAGCGTGCAGCTTTAACCCGATGAGATGTACGGTGATAGGGAGGAAAGTTATTCTTCTTGTTTGGTTACATTCGCCGCCTGAAGCCCTTTGGGACCTTGGGTGATTTCGAATGTGACCTTTTCACCTTCTTTCAGTGATTTGAATCCATCCGCAACGATGGCTGAGAAGTGAACGAAGATGTCGTCGCCATCTTCCCGAGAAATGAAGCCATACCCCTTTTTGTCGCTAAACCACTTTACGGTTCCTTCTGGCACCTACAATCCTCCCGCGCGAGACCCCTCATGAGGTCGAGGATATCATGCCCAGCCCCTGCCTGGGCTCTGATTCACAGGGAAATGCAACTTTCCCCCATCTAAGCGAACGAGATACAGTATAACATGCGTTGTTGAGAGGTTTGTGTCAAGCAAAAAATTTTCATTATTCCGCACGAACGTCTTTTGAGCCTACATAGCCATCGGGATTGATGACGGCGTCGATAACCCAGGGTTTTTCGGACAAAAATGCGCGATTGAGCGCATCTTTCAATTCTTCTTCAGTTGAAACTCTCTCACCCTTACAACCCAGTCCTTTCGCCACGGATGCATAGTCGGTATCACGGAACTCGGTGCCAAGGCGCGGGAAAGAGCGGTTGTCTTGTTTGATTTTGATCAGGTTCAGGTAGCGGTCGTTGAATACGACGGTGACGAAGGGGATGTTTTCGCGAACGGCGACTTCCATGTCGCCAATCCGCATGAGAAACCCTCCATCCCCGGTGAGGCAAACGACAGGAGTGTCTGGTTCGATTAATTTGGCGGCCATGGCGGCCGGCGTGGCAACGGCCATCGAACCCAGCCCGCTGGAGGTCAGGTAACCCAGAGGGCGTCGCGTCTCCCAAATGTCATTGGCCAGGACTTTGTGGCTTCCTGCATCGGCGGTCATGATGCCGTTATCGGGGAGGCATTCCCGTGCGATTCGGATAACGGCGCCGGGCATCAAGCCTTCCCCGGCAAGGAATAACGCGGATTGCCTAATTTTTTTATAAGAATCCATCTCCTCGGTGTTCCAGACATGGTTGGAAGAGACGGAGGCGCACAACTCTCTGAGGATGTCGGCGAGATGAGCGACGACTTCAATTTCCGGCCGAATCAAATCATCGAGATGCGGGACTTCATCCAGATTGATCACCTTTTGGGCGTAGTCCCAAAATCCGGGGGCGAATACTTCCACCGTATCGAAGCCTACCAAAAGAAATAAGTCCGACTTGTCTATCAATTCCCGCTCGGAAGACGCGCCTCTGAAAGTTCCCATGGCGAGGGGATGCTGTTCCGGCAAGACGCCCTTCGCTGATGGTGCGGCGAGAACGGGCGCTCCGAGTTTCTCGGCGAATGATATGAACTCCTTTTCCGCTTCTCGCCCCGAGCGGTTTACCTGGAGTCCCGCTATGACTATCGGGTTTTTCGACTCCGAGATTGCATTGAGAGTTGCTGTAATGCCCGGGTGGTTGGAACCGATGCGGCCAACATATTTTTTGGGGTTTGCCTTGGGTGGAAAATCGCTTTCTTCGGCGTTTGTCAGCATGACGTCGTAGGGGAGGTCCACATGCACAGGACCCGGCCTCCCTTCCGCGGCCAGAGCCAGTGCCCGCCTGATGGCCACCGCGGCGTTGTCTTTCGCGATCTTGAAGGTGCCTTTCGTGATGGGACGAAACAAACGATCCTGGTCGAGTCTTTGCCGGCCCTGGCGGCGGAATTGCTCGTCGGAGAAGCGGTCGGTCAAAATGAGGCAGGGCGCGCGCTCGAGATAATTGTTCGCCACGCCATGGAGGACAGCCGCTGCCCCCGGGCCGACGCCCGTACTCACGACCCCTGGTCGTCCCGTCATGATGCCGTACGTACCTGCCTTTACGGCCGCACTGCTCTCGTTGCTGCAGAGGATGTAGCGTATGCCGCGCTTTCTCGCGGCTTCGATGAGTTCGACGGAACTTAAACTTCCAGGAACCCCGAAAATGAATTCGATGCCCGCGTCTTCAAGAACTTCCGCCACAACGTCGGCATACGTAGACATGAAATTCCTCCTGCCGAGCGCGAATTGTGGATTAGTTCGAATGATAATACCATATTTCAATGGCAGAGATAGGGGAAGACGCTCACTAACCGGGGAGTGGCATTTTGTCGCTGAGTGACTCGCAATTAGAAGCCGTTTGTCACTTGTTGGATGATGGTTCACCGCGGGTGATGTCGGCCTTGGACCGACAGGTTTCGGAATTCTCGACCGAAGAGCAGAAAAAACTCCTGCACATGTTGAAAAATCGTGAGGCGAGCGATGTGATGCTGCCGTCATCGCTTATGGCGTTCCATTACAGACAGATAGAAATCGCTTTTTCGGACTGGTCTCTTTCCTCGGTTGAAGATGTGGATCTGGAGGATGCTTGCTTCTTGCTGGCGTCTTTCGGCAATCCTCTCGAAAACATGGGGACGAAAAAAAACGATTTGCTGAAGATGGAGAATCATTTGCGTGGACGTTTGGTGGGTATAAATGAAGCCGACGCCATTGTCACCGAAGTCGTCGAATATCTTCACGGGGAGCTTCGCTTCGATGGCGAACGGGATAATTACTATGATGCGCAGAACAGCTTTATGGATCGTGTGCTGGAGCGCAGACGGGGCATTCCAATATCACTTTCCGCTTTGTATTTGATTCTTGGCGCACGTTTGGGACTTCCGTTTTACGGAGTCGGGATGCCGGGTCATTTTATCGTCAAATACCAAGGTGATAAGGAGCCCATTTTTCTGGACCCCTTCGATAGGGGGAAACGCTTGAGCGTGGGGGATTGCGCGGCGATTCTGCGTGGACTCGGGTATCATTTCGATATGCGGTTCTTACAGGAAACCCCTCCTCGCCGTATCGTGGAGAGAATGCTCAACAATTTGCTTGGAATTTATAAGCGTGATGGAGAAGATGAAAAAGTAACCTGCCTGCTTCGCTGTCGGGAGCTGGTGCAACGCGTGTAATATCAACAAAGAGGAAAAAGCGCATGGAATATTTCGAGTTGGCCGAAAATCTGGTGTTCGGCAGTCAGCCGGGCCGGAAGGATATGGAATCTCTGGCGAATAAGGGGATTAAAACACTGGTCAATTTGCGTTTCGCCGATGAGGAAGAACCGGAGCTACCACCCGAGGCGGAGAGAAAGGCAGCCCAGGAGTTGGGGATGAACTTCGTGCATATTCCCGTAAGCGCCGAGAACATGAACGATGCACTATCAGGAGAAATCCATGAAACGATCCGTGAGGCCAGGAAGGACGGTCCGGTGTACGTTCACTGAAAAGGCTTGGGGCGGGCCGGGATTTGCTCGCTGATTCATCTGGCCGGAGAAGAAGATATGAGCGGGGATGAAGTGCTGCAAAAAGCCCAAGATATCGGTTTCGACTGGGCGGCTTCCTCCATCGCGGGGTATTTCGAGGAATACACCAACCGGAGAAAGAAAACCGATGCATCGTAGACAGCACCGCATCCACATTAAAGAGGGGAGAAAATAACTCCCCTCTTTTTTTCGTGGTCAACCGCTATTCGTCCGTCACGCAACCCTCCGATGCCGAAGATACGCACTTGGCGTACTGGTAGAGCGTGCCTTTGGTGAATTTGAGCGGGGGAGCGCTCCAATTCTCGCGGCGCTTTTCTATCTCTGCATCGGGCACTTTAAGTTCCATGACGCGTTTTTGGGCATCGATCAAAACGGTGTCATCGTCTTCGATGAGCGCGAGGAGACCGCCGCTTTGGGCTTCGGGCGTGACGTGTCCGACGACGAAACCATGCGTGCCGCCCGAGAATCTGCCGTCTGTGATGAGGGCGAGGTCGTCCCCGAGGCCGGCTCCCATGATTGCGGAAGTAACCGTCAGCATCTCCCGCATCCCGGGGCCTCCCTTGGGGCCTTCATAGCGAATGATGACGACGTCTCCTTTTTGAATTCTGTTTTCTTCCAGTCCTTTTAGGGCGTCTTCCTCGGAATCGAAGCAGCGGGCGGGACCCTCGAAACGCTCCCCTTCTTTTCCCGTGATCTTGGCGACGGCGCCCTCGCTCGCAAGGTTTCCGTAGAGGATCTGGAGGTGCCCCGTTTTCTTGATGGGAGATGAAAGCGGCACGATGACTTTCTGGCTGGCATGGAGGTCGGGCAAGGCCTCGATGTTTTCTCCGAGCGTCTTGCCCGTAACGGTAAGACAATCGCCATGGAGCAGGCCTTCTTTCAAGAGAAGTTTTTGAACGGCCGGCACGCCGCCAACGTCGTGGAGGTCTTCCATAACGAATTGTCCACTTGGTTTCAAATCCGCGATGTAAGGCGTTTTGTCGCTGATTTCCTGAAAATCGTCGATTGTGAGTTCAACTCCGACAGCCTTGGCGATGGCGATGTAGTGGAGGACGGCATTGGTTGAGCCTCCGAGCGCCATGATGATGGTGATCGCGTTCTCGAACGCTTCTCTCGTCATGATGTCGCTGGGTTTGATGTCGTTTTCGAGAAGATGATAAATGGCTTTTCCCACATCGAGACACTCGTTTTTCTTATCCTCGCTCATGGCGGGATTCGATGAGCTGTATGGCAGGCTCATTCCCAGCGTTTCGATGGATGAGGACATCGTATTCGCCGTGTACATCCCCCCGCAGGCGCCGCCGCTCGGGCAGGCATGCCGGATGACCGCCTGAAAGCGCTCTTCGTCAATTTTTTCAGAAAAATATTCTCCATACGCCTGGAACGCGGAAACCACGTCCAACTTGTCTCCATTGAGGAATCCCGGGCTGATGGTGCCGCCGTAGACCATTAGACTGGGCCGATTGAGTCTCGCCATGGCGATGATGGAGCCGGGCATGTTCTTGTCGCATCCGGGGAGCGTGACCAGGGCGTCGTACCATTGCGCGCCAACGACGGTCTCGATCGAATCGGCGATGAGGTCCCGGGATTGCAGGGAGTACTTCATGCCCTCCGTTCCCATGGAGATGCCGTCGCTCACGCCGATCGTGTTGAAAATGAGGCCGACCATTTTCTTCTCGGCGTTCACGCTTTGTTTGATGTATTCGGCGAGCCGGTTGAGGTGAAAATTGCAGGAATTTCCCTCCCACCACATGCTGGCGATACCAACCTGGGGGTTTTTCATGTCGATTTCATCCAGCCCCGCACCATAGAGCATGGCCTGAGA
>JAPOYD010000047.1 GCA_026706735.1 Nitrospinota bacterium
CCTTCATCCCAAGGAGTTCCTGGAAATCGACGAGATGCTCCGCGACGGCCTCAAAGACCGCGAAGCGTATATGGACCTGGTTATGGAGCAATTGCAGGAGATTCTCGAGATGGAGGGCATCGACGGCGCCGCGTCCGCGCGATTCAAGCTCCATTCGAGCATTTACGAGAAGATGCAGACGCAAAACCTGGACTTCCATCAGGTGTATGACATTTGCGGCGTAAGAATCATCGTGGATTCCGTGAAGGATTGTTATGCCGTATTGGGGGTCTTGCACTCCACGTGGACTCCCATTCCCGGACGCTTCAAGGATTACATCGCTCTTCCCAAGGCGAATCTGTATCAGTCTCTCCACACCACTATCGTGGGGCCGCAGGGCCAGAGGGTGGAATTCCAGATCCGCACCAGGGAGATGCACCGCGTGGCGGAGGAGGGCATCGCCGCGCACTGGAAGTACAAGGAGAGCGATGATGTCAACGACGGCCTGGCCGATAAGTTCGAGTGGATCAGGAGAATCGTGGAGAGCCTGAACGAGGAGTCCGACCCCAGGAACCTGGTTGATTCCGTCAAGGTCAATCTGTTTCAGGACGAGGTGTTCGTCTTTACGCCCAGGGGCGAGGTGAAGAGCCTTCCGCGCGGGGCGACGCCGGTGGATTTTGCTTTTTCCATCCACACGGAGGTGGGCAGCCACTGCGTGGGCGCGAAGGTCAACGGAAAAATTACGCCGTTGAGCACGATGCTCGAGAATGGCGACATCGTGGAGATCATCACGAACCCGCATCGCAAGCCCAGCGCCGACTGGATGAAGTTCGTCGTCACCGCCCGGGCGAAACAAAAAATCAGAAACTGGATCAGGCAGGAACAGAAGGAGCGCTCCCTCACGCTCGGCCATGAGTTGCTCGAACATGAACTAGAACGGTGTGTGGCGAAAGGAGACGTCGCCTCGTACATGAAGCCGAAGGAATTGAAGGAAGTGGCGCGGTTCTTCGGGGTGCAAACCTATGAAGACGTGCTGGTTTCAGTTGGTTTCGGGCGCGTATCCGCGCGGCAGGTGGCGCACAAGTTGCTGCCCGAGCAACTCGTTCGGGAGAGGGAAAAACGGGAGAAATCCCGTCTCAGGCGTCTCGTGAATCGCGTGAGCCGCCACAAGAACAAAGCGGGCATCCTCGTCAAGGGTCAGGACGACGTCTTGATTCGCTACGGAAAATGTTGCCAGCCGATTCCGGGCGACGGGATCATGGGTTTCATCACGCGCGGACGCGGCGTGACGGTCCATAACGAGAGTTGTCCCAACATCAAGGCGTTGATGGACGATCAGGAACGCCTGGTGGAGGTTTCCTGGGGTGATGTCGACAAGGATCAGATGCACATGGTGACGCTCGTGGTCGAAGCGCGCGACAGGCCGGGTGTTCTCGCGAGCCTCAGCGCCGCCATCGCAAGTTGTGAGGCGAACATCTCCCGCGTGGCGGCGGAGGCCGCTCAGGACAAGGCGGCGATTCGCCTGGACGTGCAGGTGCACGACTTGGCCCAACTCAACGACGTCGTCAAGAGGGTTCGCGACGAGAAATTCATCCTCTCCGTCAACCGCATTGCGCCCGAGGTGGCCCCGCTCAAGGGGAAGGTTTCACAGATTCCTACGGATTAGCGCTGCGAATCGGGTTCGGGGTCACGTAATTCGCGCTGCAAACCATCTCCTCGCAACAAGGATGATAAAGGAAACTTCCCGCCCGCTTCATATACCGATGACGCGAAAATGACCGACTTGCTGCGCCACTCCTGGGAGATAGCGCCCGCGGAAGCTGTTCGGGTCCAGAAGACGCTCCAAAAGCGCGTGGCCCTGCATTCGCTGCCGGCCCCGCCGAGAACGATTGCGGGCGCGGACATCTCGAGTGAGTGGCGTGGCGGGTTCGGCGTCGGGGGCATGGTCGTTTTCTCCTGGCCGGATTTGCAACTCATCGACGAGTCGTTCCACAGCGGAGAACTACGGTTTCCCTACGTGCCGGGACTGCTCTCTTTCAGAGAGGGATTTTTACTCGAAAAAGCCTTTTCGGGGTTGAGGGAAAAACCGGACCTCATCATCTTCGACGGGCAGGGCACCGCCCATCCCAGGGGATTCGGTATCGCCTCGCACCTGGGCCTTCGCCTGGGCGTGCCTTCCATCGGGTGCGCCAAAAGCCGCTTGTTCGGCGACGCCGACGAGCCGCCGGGAGATGAGAAAGGGGACTGGCGGTACCTTCACTCACCTGATGGGCGGGAGATAGGCGCCGTTCTCAGAACGAGAAAGGGCGTGAAGCCCGTGTACGTCTCACCCGGGCACCTCATCAACATCGAAGATTCTGTCCACTGGGTGCTTGCGGCCACTTCGCGGTACCGTCTGCCCGAGGTGATACGCGCGGCCCACAGGCGCGTCAATGAAGAACGCTCGAGGCGAAAAGTGGAATAAAAAAAGCGCCCCGCTCGAGGTGCTTCTTTTGTTTGGAAACTTCAGGCCTAGCCAGGCGATGGGTCGCTATCGGCCTGCTTGTCCCCGGCCTCTTTTTCGGGTTTCCCGGTTTTGGGCGCGTCGTTCTTCGCGCTGGACTCGGCGGGTTTGAGGAAGTTCGTCTCGATCATCAGGTAATCGCGCATCGCGCGGATTTGCCGGTACGCATCTCCCCCGAGCGTTTCTTCGTCGATGGGCTCGCCGTGGCTCTCTATCGTCGCCTCCCCGATGTTTTTTCCGAGATCGGTGGGCGAGGAGATGGTTACCTTTTTCTCGTCGATCTCCGTCACCTTCACGAGATGAGTGGCGCCGCCGACGCGAAGGGTGGCGAATTGCTCTTCCGCCAACTCGGCTTCTTCTGTGGCTTCGAGTTCGTAGATGAACAGGTCGTCTTCCTTCTCGCCCCGGACGCCTTTGACGATTTTGGCCTCAGAGCCGGCGCCCTCGAAGAAGTTGGGCATCTTGGTCCCCGGCTGGATTTTGCCCGGGTATATCAGCCAGTCGACTATCCAGTCGGGACGCAGGCGGTTCTTGGCGAACGAGAGGTTCGGCGCCGTAGGAGGCTCCTGCCCCGGTGGAGGCGGCCATGCGCCATGACAGGCCAGGCACTCCGCCATTTCGAAGAGCTTTTTGCCGGCCTTGTAGTTTTCCGCGCTTACGCTGTTGGCGTCGAAATGGATGTAGGGGTTGAGCTTCGAGTCCAGCGCGGCGAAGTAGTCCACGAGCGCCGCAGCGTCTTTGCCGGGCATCTGAAAGCTGGGCATCCGCACCTTGAGCCATGGTCTCAGCGTAACGACGTTGCGCAGGAAGCCGAAGAACCACTCGGGCTGCACCTTTCGGCCCTCGCCGTTCAGCAGGGGCGGGCCGTTCGTCTTGTCTTCATAGCGCCTGAGCAGGTCGCCGCCCCAGTTCTCGATGACGTGGCAGCCGTTGCAGTTGTATTTCTCGATCATCCGGCGGCCGTTTTCGATTCGCCTGGCGCGCGTGTCGAGCACCTGGTGGGCGCTGTGCGGCGCGCCGTGCGGCATCATGGAGCGAAGCAGGGTGCGTATGGCGGAGACTTCCGTATCCGAGAATTCGAAGTTTGGCATGAGCAGCGTCTCGCGCTCGGTCTGATAGAGTTGCGGGTTTTTCAGCTTGCCGAACGTCCACGACTCCCAGGTGTGGGGCATGTCGACCACGTTGCCGAATGAGAGCTCGAACGGCTTTTTGGCCGCGAAGCGAGTCAGGTCCGGCCCGATTTTGGAGAGCTTCTCGGTGCCGGGGATGACGTGGCAGCCGAAACATCCGCGCGTCGCCACGAGTTTCTTGCCGCGCTCGAACGAGGCCTCATCGCCCAGTTTTCTGGGTTTCGGCCGTTTCGTGGGGGGCGTGAGGCTGACGAGGTAAGTGGTGACAGCGCTCGCTTCCTCATCCGTGAGACGGAGGCTCGGCATCTTGGTGTCGTGCCAATACGACTTGGGGTTCTTGAGCCACCGGAACAGCCAGTCGGGCTGGACCTTGGCGCCGATGTTCTGGAGCGCCGGAGCGAAATCGCGGTTCCTGTACACGATGGGCCTGCCGTTCACGCCCTCCAGCGGGGGGCCGAGTTCCAAATCTTTTTCGTTGCGGATGTGACAACCCAGACATCCGACTTCTTCGAAAATGGATTTTCCTTTTTGAATCAGCGCTGCGTCATCGAGATTCGGGAACTTGGCGGACTCCACCTTGCGCGGGCCCTGCCGCCAGACGTATGTGGCGATGTCCAGTGCTTCCTGATCCGTCAGGCTGAAATACGGCATGCGGGTGCGCGGGTTGTAGTCTTTCGGCTTCTTGACCCAGGAGACGAGCCAGGCGGGCGCCACTTTCTCCTGGATTCTCGAGAGGTCCGGCCCCACCTTGCGCAGGCCTTCCGTGCCCGGGAGGGTGTGGCAGCCGTTGCAGCCCAGTTCCCTGGTGAGGGAGATTCCGCGCGAGATTTTAGGCGCTTCCGGGATGTTGAAAATCTCGGTGTGGCAGCTTCTGCACTTGGTTTGCGTTTCGCTGCCGTGGAGTAGGGGGTCTTCCCAGAATTGCACATGGCCGTGGGCGGTATTGAGGCTGGTGACGGCCGATCCCTGTCCTCCGTGGCAAAGCGTGCAGCCGACCTTGTTGAACTCATGCTTCGATAGATAAAGGCGTCTGTTGGGGTGCGTGCGGAACGGCTGGGGCGCGTTCTCGAAGCCCGCCCGGTTGATGCCCAGATGACAGGTCTGGCACCGCTCCACCTTCATCACAGGCTCGTTGAAGTTGTTTCGTTCGTATTCGCGCAGGACGAGCTGGTTGATCTCATAGGGGCGGGCGGCGATGCCTTTCAGCCGGCGCTCCTGGAAGGAAATGTCGCCCGCCACTTTCCGTCTCGTCGCCTGGAGCGATTTCAATTCTTTTTCTTTGGCCTCGATTTTCGCCTTTATCGCGTCTCTCGCGGCTTCCGCCTTCGCCGCAACAGGCGTTATCTCATCGAGCAGGGCCTTGGCCTCGTCGACTTCTTTTTGCTCGGCTTCTTTGTCGTGGCCTTGGCGGATGGCTTCCTGGAGATAGAAGTAGGACTGATCGAAGAGCGCCTTTCTGAAGCCCAATTCCTGTACCTTCTCGAAAGCGTCGAGTTCGCTCTTCGTGAGTTCTTCCTTGAGGGTTTTCAACTCTTCGTCGCCCGCGAGTTTTTGTTCTTGCGCGGAGATTTTCTTGTCGAGTTCGGAAACCTTCGAGCCGGTGGTTTTCTTGAGGCTGGCGAGCTCTTTCTCTACCTGGGCTTTTTCATATGCGTTGAACTGTTTCTGGTATTGCTTCCAGGGTCTGCGCGTAAACGCTTCGTCCCAGACGGTCCAAAACGTCACCGCGACCATGATGAGCCCTAGGATGAAAAACGGTATAGGACTGGTTTTCTCTTCGGGAGGCTTGAAGTCTCGACCTTGCATCTTGAAAAAACGCTCCCCCACCGGCGTTCTGAGCGGAAATTCCGGGTTCTTTGGCTAAAATCCGGCTGATTATAGGTACGGGCAGGACGGGCGTCAACCGCAGAGCGGGTAGTTTTAACGCAGCGTAATTCAGCCTGCATACGGCGGGAATATGCAGAAAACACAAGGTGGTTCGTGAAGAAGAAGACGGGCGCTCATGCCCCGTTTCCGCCTCTTGCCCAGGCTATTCGTTCTGGCTTCTGATGATGCCGGCGAGTTGGCCGATGATGGCGATGGAGATGGTGGGGTGCTCGTGAATCAGTTCGAGAAGAGGTTCTTTCTCGATGCCCAGCAAAGAGGTGTCCTTGCTCGCTCGCGCGCCCGCGCTTCTGCCCTCATCGCCGAAGAGCGCGATTTCACCGAACGAAGTCGGTGGGCCGAGCGTGGCGAGAATCTTAGGTTCCGCGTTCTCTTGGTTGAGGATGATTTCGATTTCCCCATCCACGATGACGTAGAGGTAATCGCAAGGGTCTTCCTGCTCGAAAAGAACCTTTCCCGTCTCTATCTGGATTTCCCTGGAAATGTTGCTCAGTATTTTCAGTTCATCCGCGCTCATCGTCTCGAACATGTTGACGCCTTTCAGAAACAGGGCTTTTTCGATGGTCGAGAGCATGAATGTCTCCTGTCCGGATAAGATGTCGTCGACTGCTCTACGATGAGTGCGCTCGCGGCGCACCTGAATGCGCACCAAATGATTCTCGTCATTCTCCATGGTTCTCAAAAACGCCTCAAGCTCGTCTTCATCTTTCCCGATAATTTTGAATGCGGCAACCGCTGCCTCGCGGATATACGGGTCGTCCTCGGTTGCTCGCGTCCTGAACTGCTCGCGCCATTCGGCGGCGGCTCCACCCGCTTCGCTTTCGAGATGCTTGCCCGCCGCGTCAACGGCGATGGCCTGGAGCCAAGCGTTTTTTGAATCCATGTAGGTCTTCAGCACGTCGTCAATCGATTTTTCGGAGATTTCCCATAGTTTCTGACCTTCGGAAACCATATCGGCGGTCGACCTGCCCAGAAGCAGGGGCTCGAGCGCCAGAATCAGGAGTCTCGTATTGCCGGCCGAGGAGAAGTTCGAGAGCGTCTCGATAGCGATTGCCCTCGATGAGGAGCCCCCCCGGGAGAGCGATTCCGACACGGTGTCCACCGTTTTCTCGTCTCCAATCACCCCCAGCAACTCCAGAAGGACGAGTTGTCTTTCCTCGACGACGTCTTCGAGCGCCTTTTTCAGCATTGTAAATGAGGACGTGTTCTCCCGGCTTTCGATGACGTGAATGTGGTTGATGACGTCGTAGACTTCCTTCAGGTGTTCTACTGCGAACCCGGCGAGGGAGTCCACGATTTCCTGCGCGCTCATCTCGCGGGAGCCGTTTTTGGCGCCTTTGGACAAAAACGGGACGGCGAATGAAATCAAACCCGAACCCTCAAGAGAGAGGGTTCCTTTTCGCTTCATGTTTTTAAGCGAATCGACGGCCTGTCTTCTCACCATCGAGTCGACGTCCGAAAGAGCGGTCAGCGCGCGGTCGAAATTCTCCCTTGAGCCTTTGTTGCCCAGTTGACTGACGCCTCTGCGCCGAATGGCCGCGCTCTCATCCGATGTGGTCACTCGGATGACTTCCTCCATCTTTTCCTCATCGACCCCCTGGTTCAGGGCCAATACTTCAATTGCCTCCAAAGCGGCTTCGCGGACTTTTTCCTCCTCCTGGTAGAGATAGGGGATCAGGCGTCTGATGAAGCGCGGGTTCTGAAGTTCGCCCATGCACCTGAGGGCGCAGACTCTCGCCGCCGCGTCTTCTTCGTTCAGCATCCGGTGCAGTGTTTGGAGTCCGTTGGCGAGCCAGAACAGATCGTCGGAGCGCACCAGCAGTTCGACGGCGCGCGCCCTGACCTCAGGCGAGCGGTCCTCCAGATTTTGATGGACCCGTTCCGCCGTCTCCTCCGTCAGTCCGACCGTTTCCGCCGCATCCATGGCGGCGCACTGGAGGACGGACTCCTCGCAGGTGAGGTATTCTTCCAGCAGAGGCCGCATTTTCTCGCCTTCTTCGGCCCCGGGAACCTTGGCGAGAATTTTCAGCAACTCGGCCGCTGCTCCTCCTTTTCGCCGGGGAATTTCTTCGAGAATAATTTGAAAAGTTTCGCTTCTGCCGCTTTCCGCCATCATCTGTGCCGTGAATACGCAAAGGTCGTCATCCCCCTCGCGGATATTTTTTCTGAGTATCGCCATGCTCTCGTCGTCGACCGGGCCGAACCCCTCCTGGGCGTAACGGAACAACCCCAGGTTCCTCTCTTCGAGCATCCGGCGCAGGGCGGCGCCGTATTCATGGCGCACGAAGAAGCCGATGGCCAGATAGGCGAATGCGAGGAACAAGGAGATGAGCGCCAAGTGGCCTGGGCTGAGCGGGAAGAGGGCGAGGCCGGTGGGCTTGATGATGAGCAGGGCGACGCCGCTGACGATGCTGGCTACGGCGACCACCTGGCCCGCGACGAACGCGCCGACCCTCGCGCGGATCGAGGGGGAGACCGCGTTGTAGAGCAGGGCGTTGATGGCGTTTCGAATCGATTCCTGGAGGTTCTTGTTGTTGAAGCGCAGGAAGACGGCGGAATAGAAGCCGGGCGAAATCGCCATGCCGGCCAGACCGATGATGGTCGTCAGCGGATAGAGGAGGTTCGCCGTGCCCAGGCCGAGCCGTTTGATGATGCGCGGGGTGATGAACGTCTGGACGAGCAGGGAGAAGGCGCTTCCGATGGCGGTGAAATATCCGAGGAACGAGGCGAGTTGAGCGCGATCGGGAAAGACCTCGCGGAAGACGAGGCTGTATTGAAAATCCTGAAAACTCCTGAGAATCACGACGATGAAGCTGAAAAGCGCGAACGCGCAGACGTATCTGTTCGTTCTCATGAGCGCGAGATTGCCGCCTTTTGAGGCCGTCTTGGTTGTTTTACGCTTTTTGGGGCCCGCATCGTCGATGAGGTGGTCTCTGAGCCGCCATTCGGCGTATTGCACCACCCCGATGCTGACGACGATGGCTCCAATCCACACGTAGAGCAGATTCGAGACGCTCCCGAGGACGGGGATGAGCAGCGGAATGGCCAGGCCGCCCACGATGCCGCCGTAGCGCCCTCCTGTGAGGATGATTGGAACCAGCCGCTTGGATTGCAAGACGTCTAAATACTGGCCGTAGAGGGCGCGGAAATTGTTCGGCAGCATGTTCGTGAACATCACGAACAGCGTGTGGAGGAGCGGGAATGCAATCGGCATCGCGTAGGCGCGGAAATCGGCGAATATGAGCAGCTTGATGCCGAATACGAGCGCGATGAAAAATATCAGGACGGTCTTGAACATCGCCGGGATGGAGAGTTTTTCGGTCAGCGAGGAGTAGAACGTGCTGATGAAGATGATCATCAGGGCGTTGAATATGTACATGTAGGGGAGAAAACCCGGGCCGACTTCCGAGAGGAACAACGCTTCGGATACGGTGAGCCCGATGGAGAACTGAACCCCGATCAGGAAGTAGAAGAAAAAGAACACAGAGAAGACGAGCAACTCCTCTTCCTGGATGTTGAAGGCTTTTTTGAGGAATTTCGCCATGTCGGTCACTTCTAGAGCGCTGGATGAGGATCTTTCGCGCGATTCTCGCCCCGTGAGATTCCTCGTGTAGAAACGAACGCGGGCCGGTTGATTCTAACTTAGAGTTTTTGAGATTTCCACGAATAGAATGATAAGGCGTCCTCCGCCCACTGCGCGCAGTTTCTGCTGAATCTTTCCCAACGGCTGTTTGCGCAAAGGCCGCGAACAGGATCGGCGTTGCCCTCGGCGATCAGGCCGTTGAGCGGTGAGAGGTCGAATTCCGCCCGAACCGGCGCCCTGCCGCGCTCACCAGGGTCGACGAGAGACAAAAAGCGCGCGAACGCATCGAAAGCGCCGCGAATCTTCTCGCATAATCTCTCGGCTCCCCCCGCATACGCGACCAGGGGTGGAACCAAAGGCGTGTAGCGGTTCAGTTCCATGCCTCCCTCCGTGTGGTTCGTGATGCTGTCCACGCCGACGACACCGACCGAATCATCCGAAAATTCCACTGGAAAGAGCCTGGCGTAGAGCGTTTCCACGACTATTCCCTCGCGGCTGAGCCTCAGGTGAACGCGAACGCTGAACAGGCCGAAATCTATCCAGTTGCATATCAGCGGCATGTAGCGCGCGTCGAACACCTGTTCGTAGTTCTCGATGGCGCTCGACAAAAGGCGTATCGATTCCTCGCGTGATCGGGCGGATTCGCGCAGTTCGGATTCGAGTCTGGGCGCGCAGTTTCTGAGCATCTGACCCAGGACGTCCGGGGGAGCGCCGCCTCCCACCATTTGGGTCTTGATATAGGCTTTCGAGGTCGCCGGGCTGGCCTGGAAGCGATGAACGAGCCAATCCATCGCCCGAAGATGGTCGTGGTTTTCCGCGTGAATTGATAAGGGCTGAGGGGTCGCATGGCCTGTCGCGACGCCAAGCCTGCTCAAATCCGGCAGCCCGAATCCATTGGGGTAGACGTCCAGCCGGAAACATCCGCGTCCGCCGCCGCCTTCCTGCGGTTTGACGAAGAAAGTCGTGGCGTCCCACTTCTTCGACAAGGCGGAAACCTTGTCCAGAATGGCTGTGGCGGTATCCACAGGTCGCCCCCCGTTTAATTCCACCGCTTCATATCCGGCCGTCAGCTGACGCCCGGAACCATCCGCATTTAAGTTTTTCGCGTCAGCGCCGTTTCCGTTCAGGAGTTCATATGTGGTTTTCTTGTTGGACAGCGGCCCGCCGGGAGCGGTGAGAGGCCCAGGCACCACGACGATTCCCCGCGACTCGAGAACCTTTGCGAGGGTTGCGTCGTAGAGGCTTCTTTGGGCGGTCTGGCTGATGACGAGCAGTTCTTTCGGCGCCTTGGCGGCGCTCGCCAGAAGTTCTTCACGCCGGTTCAGGACCCTGACGGGGATGGACAACCCCAGTTGATTCAAGTGCGCCCGCATCACCCGCGCCGTCTCCATGGTGAGGGGGAGCCGACTCGGGGAGCCGTCCAGCAAAAGTATCTCTCCCGGAAGCCGAACGAGTGATGCGTCTTTTATGATGCGAAAGTCCGAAAATCGAGGTTCGCGCGACGCCCATTGGTTGAGACTTTCGATCAGGGTTTCATTCAGATCGCCGGCGGGCGAGTCGAATTCCCGGCTCAACCGGTTCAGATCCCAGACGCCGCCGCTCGCATCCGGCGTGAGATGATACAGAGAAGGTTCTCGCGCGATGAGGGGATGATTTGCTCTCTTGTATAAGGCCAAGGTTTTTCTCTTTATCTCTGGAACACCGACTTGCGCTGGCGCATAAAGTGTTTGGCCACCCAGTCCGCCATGGCGCCGCCAACAGCCCTCTCGCCCGCGAGGGAGGAGGGATTCGGAGCTGTGCAACTGAGGGCGCGGATGCCGGTCATTCGGTACGCTTCCTCGCGCGCATGCGCTTCGTTCGCGAGCTTTCCGGAAATGAGCATGTTTTCCTCCTCCACTTCCAGGTGGCTCCGTATCCAATGAACGATGAGCGTTGATTCCAGCGTATCACATGCGCAGATTATCAGACCTCTGCGCGCGAGCCAGTTTTTGACCCAGGGGTCGCTCGCTACGTGGAGACTCGCGTCAGAAGACGGAGAATCCGCCAATTCCGCAATGACGATCTCCGCCTTCGCACAGGCATGGCGAAGCAGATTCTGGGCGCATCGCCTGACCCTGTGCTTCGAGACGCCACACGTGGAGGCGAGACCCGCATCGACGAAATCCCAGCCGAGTCTCGCGGAGTCGAAAAACCCGAGCGGTCTTCCGTAGTTTACCTGCATGAGATCCCGCATGCGTCCCGTTCCGGTCAATTTCACGTATGAGACGTGGATGCCCGAGGAGTGAAGGGCGGAGGCGAGCGAAGACGCGCAGGTCGTTTTGCCCACGTCCATATCGGAGCCGGTGACCAGGATGATGGGAGCGCAGGGAATTCCCTCTTCATCCACGGGGCACCGGGTATCGGGAATAACGCGAAGATGAGAAAGCCGGGCGGGTTCGCCTTGCAGCGGAATAGCCCCTTTCACCTCAATTTTCACACACGGCGTATCGGGGTTCGTCCGAATCCCGCAGATGCCGCCGACATTCAACAGGTCGAGTACGACTCCTGGCTCTGCGGACGAGTCCGGCTCGCGGCCCGAAACGCTGCGGTTCGCGTAACGCCCGCCGATTGCCACGACTACGTTCATTTTCTCGCGCAATTTCATTTCACTCGTTTTCCACGCATCGTGCGTTCCCTGGAGGGCTTCGAGCGTTTCCAGGCAAGCAACAAGCGCATTATCGGGAACGTCAACGACCTCACCCAGGGAGATGCCGTTGGAAGGAACGGCCTGCGGATCGGGCGTGAAATCCGCCTGGAACGTATATGGACTCTCAGGAGAGAGGAACAGACCCCGGGCGGTGGATGCGACAAAATCTATTTTCAATTTCTACTTTGTCCTAAGCAGGAGAAAGCGCGAGACGGCGCGTGAAAATATCAATCATTTCCCGGGCGTGCGGGGATATCTGTTTTTCTCCTCCTTCATAGATGGATGAAACACCCTCCAGCCTAAAGAATGTTCCCCTTGGTTCTACTATGGTGCCTTTCGCCGGAGGAGAGCAAGTGACCAGAACCTCATCCTCGTCTTGTACGTCGTTTAGGCGGTAGCCTTGCCGAAGGAATTCGGGCTTCGCGTTATTGACGGTGTAGATTCCGGGCGCCAGCGATTGGCCGATTTTTACTCTAGAAGCACTCGTGTTCCGTATCAATAGCTGGAAACCGGACAACTCCGGCGCATCGAGCTCGGCGAGCAAATCCATGTGCGCATCGAGAGCCGCGCCAGGCCTCAGGAATTCGGCCAGATGCCAGTATGTGGTGGTGGGAGAGCTGCTGTAAATTTCTTCGAGCTCGGTCATCAATTGCGTGGTTCCCAGGATGCGCGGGTTGAGTTCGAGGGCGTAGGGTTCGTCCTCATGAACGATGAAATCGACGCCGTATACTCCCTGGTAGTCCGCACAGGCTATCCACTCTCCGATTTTCAGGGTGAATTCCTTGATTTTGTGCCGGCTCTCCTCGGAAACCAGTCGATACGCCGCATAGTCGCTGCCTGCGTAATCGAAGCGGTGCATGGAGCAGCCGGGAATGCCCGTGCACATCACCGAAGGTTGGGACATCCAGGGTTTCCCGTCATATATCACCCCTAAAGTACCGACGGCGGGGCCGCTCAGAAACGTGCTCACGATCACCGGCGCGTCGGGGCCCAGTTTTTCGATGAGTTCATCCCGTTTGTTCGCGAGCGACTCGGCCGAATCGATGAAGTGCGTCTGGTTGCCAGAGGAGCCGATACGCTCCGAGATGATCATGACCGGCCCGAATTCTTCCAGATGCTTGAGTCCAAGATCGCCCAGCGCCACTATGTCGCCCGGTGGAACGCCGAACCCCGCTTCGACCGCCCGGCGGCGGAACGTTATTTTGTCGTCGAATCTAGTCTTGATTTCCACCGGATTCGCCAGGATGCGGAGTTTGCCCTCGGTTTCTTCGGCGAGCCTGCCGAGAAATTCCGTAGAGCGGTAGGGGATGACGTAGCGGGGCGCATCTCCTTGCGAGATATATTGGTGGATCTGCGCCCCCAGATCGCCTTCGTACGCCTCCACAAGCGCTGAATGCGTCCACACGATGCGTCTGTTTTGTCCGCGCTCCACGGAGAAATAGCGCAGGCGTCTGTCCCACTCAGGCCCGTCGAGCCCATAGTCGCAGGCGATTAGGAAATCGAGGGGGACGATGTTCTCCATCATTACCGAATCGACCGCTCGCAATCCCTGGAAGCCGAACGTGGCTCCATCCGGAACGGCGGAAGTCAGTATACTGGTAAAATCGTCTTTTCCGAGAGGGGGCAAGGAGAGTGTTCCTTTATCTGGAATCATCAAAATCGTCAGAGTGTCTCCGAAATCCAAAAACAGGCGATTCTAATTCGATAGCCTTGTGGATATCAACATGAATCGACATTTCGTTGAACGGCGATTTCACCCCCGGGGCTCCTGCAACGCGCATTGCGCTATGCTAGAATACGGAGTGTCTCAACTCCCGAAATATGCCACCAAGACGCGAGAGCAGATGAATGTCTGAACAGAGAAATTTGCCCGAATCAGCCTCTGAGTCGGATTTATACCCGATGATGTCGGAATCCGAACTCAGGTGGGCAAAATTCCGCCGAAGCATGATGCGCGCCAAACCGGCGATGCTCGGCGGCGTTTTTCTCGTCCTGCTGGTGGTCGTTTCTCTTTCCGCCCCCCTCATCGCGCCGCAGAACCCGAGCATGGTGGACGTGAACCTCCGCCTGAAGCCTCCCGTCTGGATGGATGGAGGAAGCGCAAGCTACCTGCTGGGAACCGACGCGCTGGGCCGGGATATCCTGAGCCGGCTCATTTACGGAGGCCGCGTCTCTATTATGGTGGGTTTGAGTTCGGTGGTGATTTCGGGAGTGATCGGCATCGTTCTGGGACTTGTTTCTGGTTTTTTCGGTGGGAAAATAGACGATCTCATCAGCGGGTTTTCCGAAATTCAACTGGCGTTTCCCTTTATTTTGCTGGCGCTCACGATCATGGCGGTCGTCGGGCCGGGCCTGTTCAACATCATCGTGGTGTTGGGGATCAGCCGGTGGGTGGCGTACGGCCGCGTGGTGAGAGGACAGGTCATCTCGATCAGGGAGCGCGAATTCGTGGAAGCCACCCGCGCCCTGGGTTATCCCGTCTACCGCATATTGTTCATGCAGATTCTGCCCAACACCCTCTCGCCTCTGATCGTCATCGCCACCTTCGCCGTGGCGGGAAACATCATTTCCGAATCTTCGCTGAGTTTTCTGGGACTCGGGGTTCCTCCTTCGGTCGTGACCTGGGGGGGCATGCTCTCCGAAGGACGCGAATACCTGCGCGGCGCATGGTGGATGGCGACTTTTCCGGGTTTGGCCATCATGGCGACGGTGCTGAGCATCAACCTCATCGGCGACTGGCTGCGGGACTACATGGATCCCCGCCTCGGCGATGATATGTAGGCGTTTCGTTATTCTGAAGGGAATTTGTGTATGAAAAGGGCCTTATTGTGCGGATTTTGCCTGGTGCTCGTGGCGCTCGCCGCCTGCGGCCGTGAAGCGAAAAACGGGCCCTTTACGGTTCTCCTCTCGGTGGAAGCCAATACGCTCGATCCCCATTTCGCCACGGCCACCATCGAGTGGAGCATACTGATGAACATGTTCGACCCGCTCATCGAGCGGCGCGGCGACATGACGCTGGGACCCGCTCTGGCCGAGCGCTGGGAGGTGGACGAGACGAAAAAAATCTGGACGTTTCATCTCCGCAAGGGGGTGAAGTTTCATAACGGCGAGCCGTTCGACTCGGAATCCGTGCGCTACACGTTCGAGAGGATGCGCGAGGAGAAGCTCAAGCCCCGCATCACTGTGTACAGGCGGATTTTCCTGGACAGGATAGAAAAAGTGGACTCCCACACCGTGAAGATTCACACGAAGCGCCCGGTCGCCACTCTGCCCGTGTGGATGGTGAACGCGTTCATGTTGCCGCCAAAGTACTATTCATCGACTCCGCCCAAGGAACTGTTGAAGAAACCCGTGGGTACGGGGCCGTACAAGCTGATGAAATGGATCAAGGACGACCACATCGAGATGAAGGTCAACGAGAACTGGTGGCGGGGTAAGCCTGCGATAGAAAAGGTGATCTGGCGGCCGGTGGCAGAGGCCTCGGCCCGCATAGCGGAACTGGAGACGGGCGGAGCCGACGTCATCATGAACATCTCGCCTGACCAGTCGAAAAGCATTATCAAGAGCGAAGAGGGCCTCCAGTTCAAGGGGGCTCGGGGAGGACGCAGAATATATCTGGGGATTCGGACGGACCATGGGGTGCTCGCCGATCCTCGCGTTCGACGGGCTCTGAACCACGCGATTGACTTCGAGGCCATCGTCAAGAACGTTTTTCTGGACCATGGCTCGCGGATGAGGAGCATAGTCAACGCCCCGAACGCCGACCCGGACATCCAGGCGTACGCATACGATCCCCAAAAGGCGAAAGCGCTCCTCGCCGAGGCCGGCCTCAGGGACACGAATGGGGACGGTGTAGTGGAAGCGAATGGAAAGCCATTTGAACTAAATCTTGAAGTGCCCGCCTCCAGGTATTTGAAAGGAAAGGAGATGGCGGAATTTCTGGCGGCTTATTTCCGCGCCGCGGGCGTCCATGTGGAGGTCATTCCCCTGGAGTGGTCCGTTTTCCTCGCCAGAAGAAGAAAAAAGACGCTGGCGCCCTTGTATTTTCACGGGTTCAGTTCCGCCTTCAACGAAGAACTCGACCTGGGCGTATTGAGGCCCGACCTTTTTGCGAACCTCACCGCCTGGAGAAACCGCGAGTTCATTGAAAGTTACAAGTTGCTCGGCCAGATGTTCGACCCCGCCGGGCGCAGGCGGATCAGCTACCGGATGCAGCGCATCGTTCGTGAGGAAAGCCCGTGGGTGTTTCTCTGGAACCAGTATGATTTTTTCGGCTTGAGCGCGAGGACGCAGTGGACGCCGAGGCCGGATGAGAGAATCTACCTGCCCACGATTCGCTTGAAAGAGGCGAAAGAATAGACAATGGGTGCCTATCTTTTCAGACGATTTCTCAGGGCCGTCGTGGTCGTAGTCGGCGTGAGCTTCATTTCGTTCGCCGTCTTGTTTCTATCGGGCGACCCGACCGACACCATGGTGGGCGAGGACTGGACGGTCGAGGAGGTCCAGAAACTCAAAGAAGACTTAGGCCTCGACAAGCCCTGGTTCGTCCAGTACGCGCTCTATGTGGGTCGCGCGGTGCAGGGTGATTTCGGCGAGAGCCTGCGCTACCGCCAGCCCGCGTTCGAACTCATCATGGAGCGTCTGCCGGCGACACTGGAACTCGCACTGGTGGCGCTGGTCCTCTCGATTATCCTGGCGTTTCCGGTAGGAGTTATAAGCGCGACGCAGCGCGGCTCTCCGTATGACCATGGGGGGATGCTGTTCGCGCTCTTGGGGCAGTCCATGCCCGTTTTCTGGCTCGGCTTGATGCTGATCCTCATCTTCGGGGTGAGTCTGAGGTGGCTTCCCGTCAGCGGAAGAAGCGGCTGGGAGCATCTGGTACTGCCCGCCATCGCGCTTTCCACCTACTCGATTGCGAGAAATGCGCGGGTGGTTCGTAGCTCCATGCTCGAGGTTCTGCGCCATGAATACGTGAAGACCGCCCGCGCGAAGGGACTCTCCGAGTGGGTCGTCATCAACATGCACGTGCTCAGAAACTCCATGATTCCGGTGATTACGATCATCGGCCTGGAATTCGGGCATCTGCTGGGGGGTGCTGTGATCGTCGAGACGATTTTCTCCTGGCCGGGGGTAGGCAGGCTCCTGATTCAGGCTGTCTACGCCAAGGATTTCCCGCTTG
>JAPOYD010000082.1 GCA_026706735.1 Nitrospinota bacterium
GTTGTTAAAAACCCCTTCTCGCCCGGTCGATTCCTCCTTCATCGGTCGGAATCGATCACTGCCGTCATTCCGGCGAAGGCCGGAATCCAGGGACTTTGCTTTTGAATTTGTTTTTCCGGTTTATCGTTTTCTTGGTCGTCCGGCGATTCGATATCCCCGTCTGTTCTGGATTCCGGCATGCGCCGGAATGACGAACGAAACCGCAAGGAGTGTAGGGATAGGCCCCCGTGCCTGTCCGGCACCCGCGCCGGCCTGACGATCTTGTAGGGGCCGTTCGCGAACGTGGGCCGTTTAAGAAAACGGCCCACTACGGTGGAATCCCGACCGATCCACAAGGGGTTTTTCGACAACCCCCTCAAGAGGGGAGTGGTTGTTGAGCAATCAACTTACATGCGGCTTGCCGTTGTTTTCCGTTTCGTTATGACACAACAGGAAGTGATTTACCGCCTGCGCCGCCGTTCGCCTTCTCCTTGACGCGCCTAGCCTCGTCCATGGGGCACAGGGTGATGCAGGTCGCGCAGATGTGCGGGGCGTTCTCGGTGAAGGCCATCATTCGTCCGGCGAGCTGCAACTCGGGGTAGCCGTAGCGTTTCCTGAAGACGTCGACGGCCTTCTCCGGCGAGACCTTTTGGGGATACATCACCATGCACTTGTAATGGTCCACCGCCCCGTCTCCGGGCAGGGCATGCGCCGGACAGGGCTTGATGCACTTATATCCGCACTCCACGCAGAAATCGGGCACCACGCCGTATCGTTTGGGCGGGTCGGCTTCGAGCGCGGCCGTCGTGATGACGGCTCCGAGTCTCAGGCGCGAGCCGTATTCGGCGGTAATGAGGTTGTTGTTCACGCCGATTTCGCCCATGCCCGCGTTCACCGCCGCGAGCCTCAGGTCGAAAGAACCCTGCATGAACACCTCGGGCTCTGCGCCTTCGCTCAGGATACGGAGCGAGGGAATGTCCCTGCCCGCGGGCGTGGGCAGCGCCATGTGTCCCGCATCCTCGAGCCAGAGTGCGAGCCGGTATGAGAGCTTGTTGATCCAGGCCTCGTGCCCGTAATAGCCGAATTCCAGGTAGCCCACCGAAGGCCGGGGCGTCGCGTTGCCGAAGGGCATCCGGCGCGCGAAGACGACGACGCTCCTGGCGTCCTTCACCAGGTCTCCGGGCTTGCAGCCGGGGAGGGCCTTCTCGTAACCCTCGCACGAGGAAATGTTTACGAGGTCGGCGCCGAATTCACGGGCCCGCGCCTTGACGTCGGCGGAGGAAATCGCGGTGCTTGAGCCGTTTTCCATCCTAGGGATTCTCCAACAGGGCCGGGTCGATGACCTTGAGCGCGTCTTCATCGGACCAGGATTCGCGGTGAAAGGGCGTATCCGCGAAATCGCGGCCCTGATCCATCGGGCACAGCGCAATGCAGGTGCTGCACGGGTGCGGCGGGCTGTCGGTGTAGGAGAGGCCCTTGGCCGCCATGATCATGGGCTTGCCCCGGAATAGTTTCCTGAAATGGGCGAGGGCTTTTTCCGGCGCGACCAGGTCCGGCCGGATGACCATGCAGCGGTAGTGATCCACCGTGCCGTTGCCCGGGAGCGCATTCGCGGGGCAGGCCTCCACGCAGCGAAAGCCGCACTCACGGCAGAACTCAGGGATCACGCCGTATTGATTGGGCGGGTCGGGTTCGAGATTCGCCTCGGTGAGCACCGCGCCCAGCCGGACGCGGGAGCCGTACTGCGGCGTGATGAGGCAGTTGTTGGCGCCGATATGGCCGAGACCGGCCTTGACCGCCGCGAGCCGCAAGTCGAAGGAGCCCTGGAGGAAGACCCTGGGCTCGGGGTCTTCTTCTTCCACGCGGAAATTCGTGATGTCGCGCCCCGACGGCGTGGCGCCGGAGAGAAAGCCTTTGTCTTCCAGATGAAGCGAGAGGCGGTAGCAGGCTTCGTTCAGGAAATTCTCGGGGATGTACTCGCCGAACTCCATCGCGCCGATGCTCGGATACGGCGTGGCCGCGGCGAAGGGGATGCGCTTGGCGATCACGATCACACTGTTCGCCATGGGGAAGAGGTCTCTGGGGCGGCAGCCGGGCTCCGCTTCCGCGAAATCCTCCGCCGATGCGACGCCCGCGAGGTCGGCGCCCAGCTCCTGGCTGAGGCGCTTCACTTCCTGAGCGTCGAGGGATTTTCGGGCGTCGGTTCGGTTCACGTGAAACCTCGGGTTTCCACCGCCGGCGTCTGCGCGGTGACGTGAGATTCTCGTCCTCTCATGAAATCTATTTTCGCCGAAAGTTATGGTTCGAGAGCATGAAATGAATCTATCACAGCGCCGCGATGAGGCAAAATCGTCTCATATGGGTCGATTGACGGCCATCCGGTGAGTGATGAGGAAGCGGCTGCGATTCGAGGCATGGGGATATCAGGACCGAAGAGTCGACGGCGAAACAAAGGGACCTCATCCCCATTTCTGCCGAGGAGGCGTATGGGCATTTTCAGATGTGTGAGTTCCGCGCCCCGGTGGTTTCGCCCGAACGCCTGGCCGCTCGCCCGCAAATCTCTTCGCTCGCAGTTTCCCCTCTTTCTTCAATTGGGATGAACCGGCTTTCTCGCCCGGCCAATTCTCTCGCATAGGTCGGGAGTGATCCCGTATTTTCGGTGGCGGGTTTTGGGGCGGTGGGGCGTTCCGGAAAGCAGCCCTGCGGCCTCCGGTTTTCAGGTGGTGGAGCGAGTGCTGAGCGCTGAATCGGGGGAGCCGCTCGGGCGAGGTGCAGAGCCTGAATAATGCAAATAATAATTCCCGTAAAATTAGATAAAATTAGATAAATTCACGGGGTTTTTCGGTAAATTTCCGACCATTTTTTCTCAGGATATGACGCCGCGGTATCCGGGCGCAGGGGAATTCTGCCATGCTCCGAGGCCCGCTCGATGACGGCAAATGCGCGGAGTTGCGGGCAGTTGCGCGGATAACGGGCGGAAACTTCGTGAATCGGCGGTTTCGTCGTAGAATCGGGGGCGGTTCATGCGCCGCCTCGTTTTTGGGGAAATCATCACGAGAAATTGATTTTTAATGACTTATCAATTCACTCGATGACGACGTGTTCGCGGACGGGCTCTCCCAGGTGCGCCATTCCCGTCTCGGTGACGAGGACGGTATATTCCGCGTGCACGCCGCCCTCCCCGAATTTTCCCGACGGCAATTCCACCGAGAGCACCGCGCCCGGGGGCAGGGAAATGTCTGAATTTTCAGGCAAAAACGGATCGTCGAGCTTCACGGGTTCGCTCAGCGTATAGGGCAACTCGCGCGCCTCGATGCCTATCGTGTGCCCGCAGAAAGCACCGTTGTAGCGGGGCAAGCCCGATTTTTTCGCCGCCGCCACCGCCGCGCGAAAAATCTCGGATGGCTTCACCCCCGCCCTGATCACGCCGAAAGCAGCCTCTAAACCCGCCTGGATGGCGCTCCACTGCGCCTTGCGTTCGGGACTCGGCTCGCCGAACGAACCGCAACAACCCACGTCCGCGCAGTAGTGGTTCAGCCGCATGCCGGCGTCGAAGAAAAAGCCGTCTCCCGGCTCGAATTTCCGCTCAGAGGGCGGAAAAATAGAGGCCGAACGCCTGCCGCCCGCCAGATGGAACCAGCTCCATTTGCCGCCTCCCGCGGCCACGGTGCGGTAATAATGACTCGCTATTTCGCGCTCAGTTCGCCCTACGGACATCTCCTGGTGGAACGCGATAACGGCCTCTTCATTCAAAATCGCCGCGGCGCGCATGCGGTCAATTTCTTCTTCCGTCTTCTGAAGGCGAATCAGGCGAAACAAACTCGAGGCATCCAGAAAAGACACATCCGACAATGCTGCCTCCAGAGCGTCTCGCGTGCTCGGCCGAATTCCCTCGTTATCGAGCGCCACTCTCCCCCTCGACAAACCCCGCTCCCGCAAAATCCTGAGCAGGGCGTCTGTAGAATTCGCCTCACGCGGGGCGTTTTCGGCGATGAGAGATATGTAATTCCTCTCCTCTTCGGTTGCTCCCGCCTCGCCGGGAGCCATATCGAGCGCCGAGCGGGGACCATAGCCCCTTACGTCCTCAATCCACGAGCCCGTCGCGGCATAGTAGGTCTCATCCTGACGGGAGAGGACCAGCCCGGGCGGGGAGGAGGGATCCCGAAAAAACAGCGCGAATGTCTCCGTCGTGGCGTCACCGTAGGTATATTGCGCCCAGCCCTGAAAACCCGAGAGATACAAGACGTTGTGACGTGTCGTCGCTATCAGCGCATCGAGATTGAACCTCTCCATATACTCGAGCGCACGTTCTTTATGAAAAAGCATAAGAACCCCCCAAAAGAAGACTATAAATCATCTTTGGATATCAGTTTCGCTTGTAATCCTTGATTTGCCGGATAAGCGGAATCCCGCCGCAAATCAATCCCGCTGCCAGCATCGTGAAGCTGAAGAAAATAACGAACAAGATGAACGCGATGAAGCAGACAAACAATAGTATCCGCTCGTATTTATAGAGCCTCTCGAAAAGCCAGCCTTGCGTTCCCGCCGAGAAAGCGATGAAACCCAGGAGCGTCATCGACGCGGATAGAGCGACACGCAACGGATGAGCGAACGTGAGCAGCGCCGGGTCGAACATGAACAAAAACGGCACGATGAAGCCCACGATGGCGAAGCGCAGAGACATCATGGACGTCTTGAAATAGGGCGCTCCCGCCAGCTTGGCCCCCACGAGCGAGGCTATCGCCACGGGCGGCGTAATGGCGGAGAGGATCGCGAAGTAGAAGATGAACATGTGGGCCGCGACACGGTCTCCCTTGGCGGCCACGAAATCCTTGACCCATTCCGCGCCATAAACATGCGTGAGTTCAGGACCCACGAGTTTCACCAGCACCGGTCCACCCAGAATAGCGAGCAGTACATACGCCGCCGTCGTCGGCATGCCCATGCCCAGAATCGCGCAACAAACCGCCGTTAGCAGCAATGCGACGAAGAATCCGTCGAGCCCGATATAATACGCGCACCCCCCGCCCGCAGCGGCACCGAACACGCAGATATCCTGGGCAAGTGCCTCGATCATGAAGGCGAATTTGTTGCCCACGCCCGTAATGGACAGCACCTGAACGACGACCTCGATGGTAGCAAGCGTGACGGCGAATTCGGCTCCTTGCCTGCCACCTACTCTCAAGGCGTTGCGAATGCTGAAAATCCAGTCGGAGGCGCTCTGCGCAGCCTGCACGGCCGGGCCCGTCTCATTCGTCTGTTTCGCCCTATGTAAATAGGTAAACGGATTGCAGGATACGGCTAACACCTGTTTCAGGCTAGGAGTCGGAGCTTCGGCATCAGATTCTTGCGATCTGAATGAAAATATGACTCTCTGGACGATGATGGCCAACCCGAAAAAGATGAGACCGTCATAAATAAACCCGAATGGCACGAACCATTCGCCGAAATTCGCTATGGCAGGGACAAGCGTATAAATCCCTTTTTGCACAAAATATGCGCCCACCCAAATCATCACGAAAAGCCAAGGTATGGTCGTGGTGGGTTGCGCTCCATTGCCCCTGGAAACAGACCATACGCTCAGCAGGGCCAGCACAAAGGCGGCTCCCACTACGCCGGAAGACCAGCCGAATGCCAACCACAAACCCAATAATGTGATGGGGAAGATGGCGAGCCAGTTGCTTTCTGTCTCGCGCCAGAATTCACCCACCCAGGAGAACACACGAGCGAAAACAATCGCCAGAACAAATCCGACGACACCCATAGACAGAGCGGCCCTTATCACCCCGCCCCAGGTCGGTTTTCCGTATATCCCCAACGGCAATCCGAAACCCAACTCGAAAACCGTGAGCAACGCGTATAAGAAAAATGCGAAGACCCAAAACGTAACCGGCACAAAAACGAAAACATCATCTGCGATTGTCTTATCACCCCGCCTCATCGTCCCCAAAAATTCCGTCACGTTCCGATAAAACCAGATGCCCACCATGATGAACACCGACATGACGCCGGCGAATACGGGCGTTCTGCCTTGAAAAAGGAAGTAGACCAAAAACGCCAGGGGTACGAGATAGAACCATCCGTTTCTAAGTTCCGCCCTCCAACTCGGAATCTCGTTGGCTGGCAACGGCTGGATGTTCAGCGCACCGGCCGCGAAGTGGATGTTAATCCCCACGATGGTGAAATATAAAATGGCCGGTATGGTGGCGTATCCGATAATCTGGAAATATGGCACTTCGATGAGTTCGCTCATGATGAAAGCGCCCGCTCCCATGACAGGCGGCATGATCTGTCCGCCGCTGCTGGCCGCCGCCTCCGCCGCTCCGGCGATATGCGGGCTCAGCCCTATTCGTTTCATAAGGGGAATTGTGAACGTGCCCGTGGTTACGACGTTACCGGATGCGCTCCCAGACACCGTACCCATGAGCGCGCTTGAACCCACAGCGGCAAGACCGGCTCCGGCGCGCATTTTTCCGAACAGGCCCAAGGCGAAATTCACGAAAAAACGGCCCGCGCCCGATTCATGCAGAAATGCTCCTAGAATAAGGAACATGATGATGAAGGTCGCCGAGATGACGACCAAAAAGCCCAACACGCCACCGATGAAATCGGTCGAGAGTTTCGCCTGAAGCTCTATCCATGTATGGCCGCCATGCCCGAATGGCGGCGCGAATAAATTGCCCCAAATCCCATAGGCCAAAGCAATCATCGCTAATGTCGGAAGCGGGGGGCCGAAACAGCGCCTGGTCAATTCCAGGGCGACGACGATCATGACGAAGCCGACGCGAGCATCGCCAATCGTCGGGGCGCCCGGGCGATCAACCATCTCTTCGTGGTAGTAGAACAGGTAGAGGCATGCGGTCGCCACAAAGAAAAGCATGCCTGCGTTCAAGCCAATCGTGAAACCAGCCGGAAAAGGATGCGCTGGGTATTCCTGAAATACTTCTTTGATTCGTCTTTTCGCCCAGAAAAGAGGAAAAGCGAGTACGACTGCCGGCCAGAGATAGAAAGCGCTTCTCACTTCATCGCTTTGCCCGGCCCATAATCCTACCCGCCACCCGATCAAAGTTAGCGCTACGAAAAACACCAAGAGAAAAACACCAGCTTTTTTTACCCCCTCGGAAGGCCTGAAGAAAACCGCGAACAAAGTCCACATCGTGGGAATGGCGGAGCATGCGATTATCAGCCACCAAAAGTTGGGCTCATGCGTGCTTTCTGGCAAATAATCCCAATACCAAAACAGTATGGGCGCAGGAACTAAGCCCAAAAACCAGAGAAAAAGCGCGAGCCAGGATTTTTCGACAACCATCATCGCTACCCAGATGGCGAACGGTAGCGCATAAACCCACCAGACACTCCAATCAGACCAGCCCTCCCCCATCTCATAGACGAAATAATAGAATATGACGGCGGGAATCAAAGACAATAGGTACAGAACGGGAAGAAAATTCAATTTTCGAATTTTATCCCCATATACCTGCGGCATCGCTCCGGCGCCACCGATGAGGAGGATGGTATAGGCCAAGAGCATGTGCATGTTGGGGTGCATCTCTCCCGGCAATGGCCGGAGGTAGACCGCGGAGATGTGATACAAACCCGAGAGCACGCACAACCATGAAGTGATGAAAACCAGAGCCCTTACGAGAGGAGCCGACTGGGTGGGGTCTGATTCAGTACTCATCATTCTCCCTCTTTCTCCACCTTGGTGGATCCATCATGTATAAATAAAAATTATTTGATGAACCGTTCTATTCTAACGGATAGTCTGATTCTTTCGCCAGCGACTCAGTAATTTTCCCATTCTTTATAGATTCTTCGTGCTTGACCAAACCACATGCTTTTGCTTTAGTATTAGATTATCGATACGTGTGAATAAGGTTGATATTTTATTCATGAGTTTCGACACCATAAGTCGAAACTCGCAAGTAATTTTCACTACCAAAAAGGAGATGCGAATGAGGAAATCTACACTTCGGCTGATCACGTTGGCGGCAGGACTTGCCTTGGTTATCGGCACGGCCCCGGCGGCACACGCAGCCAAAATACTACTGGGAACCTCCCAGCCCGGAGGCGCCACCTTCGAAATTGGAACCGCAATGGGTAAAGTCATCACGGATAACTCGGGCGGAAAGATTTCGGTGGCTGCATCCATTACCGGTGGTTCGACCGCAAATGTCCGAACTCTGCAGAAAAAGGACAAGAACCAGGCGCTCCGTATCGGCATGGCCACGGCGCCGGCTGTTTCGTGGGGGCAAGTGGGCAGAAAACCATTCAAGAAACCCCAAGACGTGCTGGCGTTAGGGGCCCTATACCCATTGACGACTGTCTATACGACCTTCAAAACCTCCGGAATTAAAAAATGGTCCGATCTCACCGGCAAAAGATTCGTCGTTGGCGGGCGTGGCGGTTCGATTTACATCGTTACGCAGCTTGCACTCAAACACAGCGGCGTAAAAGCGAAAAAAGAATTCTTCAACAATCCCCAAAATGCAGCCGCCATCAGAGACGAAAGGGTGGACGCGGGCTTTTTCTTCCTGAACGCGAACGTTCCCGCACCCGTGTATATGGAACTCGCGCGTACGCTCTCCGGCAAACTGCATTTCTTCGGTCCGGATGAGGCCACCATCAAAAAGCTGGCCGAGAACGAAGCGGGCATCGTGCGTGATGTCGTGGCTGCCGGCTCCATTCCCGGCTACAACAAAGATGTCGTAAGCTGGGGCCAGATGTGGACTTTGATGACCAACAGCAAAATGAGCAATGCCAACGCATACGGGATCGTCAAGGCTCTCTACGACAACCACAAGCAAATAACCAAGTACCATCCGACCGGGAAATTCGTTACCAAAAAGACCGGTCTTCGCGGCATGAAGAAACTTAAAATACACCCGGGTGCGGCTCGCTACTGGAAAGAATCGGGCATGTAGGCATCACCGAAACCCTAAAAACCCCCTGCTTCGGCGGGGGGTTTTTTGTCGCTTCACTTACTCCTCGCCATCCATAATGAAAATGGTGTTAAAGTTGAATCTTATCCACTTGCCTACAACTCCATTTTCGGGAGAGCAAAATGAGCACATCTGGTTTTGAAATGTTTCGTCTCGTAAAGCCTGATGAAGCCGATAGCGAAGTTTCGCAAATTTATGACGAAATATGTCGATTGAAAGACCCGCGCTGGCTGGGGCCGTTGTTCGGGTTTTTTGCTCATGTGCCGGGTCTGTTGCGGGGATTCTGGGAACTGCAAAAACGCCTCGAAGTGCTGGATGGCCACATTTCACGCGAGCTGACGAATCGCATCGCCATGGTTTGCGCGGTTGCCTCAGACTGCCCCCGTTGCGTGAATTTCCACAAAACCGACCTCGTCCATCGTATGGAACTCGATGAGTATGAAGTGGAAAAACTCCATGACTTCGAAAATGCGGATTTGCCCGAAGCGGAAAAAGCGGTATTCCGTGTGGCCAGAAAACTGACGCTCAACGAACAACTGAGCGATGAAGAGTTCCAGGCGTTGCGCGAGCATGGTTTTGACGAACCGGCAATCGTGGAGATCGTTTCTGTTGCCTTACTGGAAAGTGGTTTCGCCCGTCATGCGAGCGTCCTTGCGCGGTTTGAAGACGGGATGGATTGGCCGGCGCAGCATACCCCGTCCGCCGAATACCGAAGCGTGATCGACCGATGAAGATTAGGGAGCAATTATTCGCGATTTGAAAAAAAAGTTTATTTTTCAGCAAGATGTTGTGAGGAAAGACTCATTCGTGATTGGATTTTTTCGTCGGATTTGCTCGCTTGTAAATACTTTTTCAACGACATGGGCAATTCGGGCGATGCCTTTACCGAAACGTCATATTGAGGCGTCTCAGCAGGGTAGTTATAAAGACTGACCAAGCATCCATCGGTTTTACCGTGAGTTTCCGCAAGGGCTATTCCGGACATACTCACAAGTATAAAGAAAACGGCAAGTTCCACCACTCTTAGACAGCGCATCGAGAAACCTCATGTAAAAACCCGTCAAAATGTAAAAACCCGTCAAACTACATGTGTGAGAATAATACCACATTATAAGGAAATGATGAGTCCATTTAATCCCTATAAAATTACCGTATTGAAAAACAATCCCATCCCCGATAAAGTTTAGGTAAGAATTCAAAAACTGCAACTTTACAAGCATGGCACGTGGTGTTACGCATTCGTTCACTAATTTTTGCATAGTTCATCAATCTTTTTTTGGAAGTGATTTTTCGTGTCAGAATCCAAGAATTTGCTGAGAATGTTGAAGATCGATAAATCCTTCCCTGGCGTTCATGCGCTCAAGGAAGTCGATTTCGATCTCGGCGAAGGCGAAGTTCACATCCTGTTGGGTGAGAACGGGGCCGGCAAATCCACGCTCATCAAAATTTTGGCGGGGATATATCACGCCGATTCAGGCCAAATCGAGATTAGCGAAACACCTACCATAATTCCCGACGCCAGAACCGGGCGCGATTTGGGGATCAGTGTTATCTACCAGGAACTGAACCTGGTGCCTGATCTGAGCGTGGCCAAAAACATCTTCCTGGGTCGTGAGCCCGTCCTGCCCGGCGTCATGAGGCGTGTGGATTGGGCCAGAGTCGAACAGGAATCGCGTGCGATCATGGAGCGCCTGGATGTAAAAATCGATGTCAACGCACCCGTCCGCTCTCTCAGCGTCGCGGATCAGCAAATGGTGGAGATCGCTCGGGCCCTCGCATTTGACAGCAAGATTCTGGTGATGGATGAACCCACGTCTTCATTGAGCGGGCATGAGATCGAGGAACTCTTCAAGGCCGTCACCCGGTTGCGTGAGCATGGTGTCGGAATTATTTACATCTCCCACCGACTGGAAGAAGTCCACGAGATTGGAGACCGCGTCACCGTCCTGCGCGATGGTGAATACATGGGCACATGGGAAGTAAAAGACGTGGAACTCGATTTTCTGATCACACAGATGGTGGGACGCACACTTGATGAGAAATTCCCCTGGACGCCCCGTGCTCGTGGAGAAGTGGCTTTGCGGGTACGCGGACTCACTCGAAACGGCGTTTTCGAAGACATCAACTTTGACTTGCACTATGGTGAAATCGTCGGCCTCTCGGGTCTCGTAGGTGCAGGTAGAACCGAGGTGGCGCGCGCCGTAATGGGAGCGGACACCGTTGATAGCGGTACTGTTGAAATGACCAACGCGACAAAAGAGAAGGAAGAGATACAAAAACTCCCTCACTATCCGCTTTGGATGGCGCTCGTCGATGTGGTTGTCTTCATGCTGGCTTTGCCGTTGTTCACCGTGATCTTCCAGGGAATTTACGATCCTTTCACGCTCAATATGAACTCACCGCCACCACTGTTCAGTGCTAATTGGTTTTATGAATGGATACTCGGCGGACCATTATACAACATACCGAACGGTCCCACCCCCTACATCGTCGCCGCCGGATTGGCCCTCATCAGGCAAGTGGGCCTCTGGTTTCTCGAGCGGCAATATCGCTGGCGCACTCTGGTCATCGACTTCGCAAGCTGGTACGCCCTCGCGATTGGCGCGATGGTCATTACGAGTCTGTTCACACAAAATTTCGTTCTTGAATGGGTCATGATCTGGGGTGGCATCGCCATGGTTGCGATTCGATTCTTGACAATCCTCACCCATGAACGCAAGTGGACCCCTACCTTGGCTATAAGACGAGGGCTTGGTCTGTTGCCTGAAGATAGAAAGACACAGGGCCTCACCCAAGTGCTTTCGGTTGCCTATAACACAACAAGCGCGAACATCCGTCGGCTCATTAAGCGGTGGCTGCTCAATTTGACCATGGAAAAAGACCTC
Organism: Nitrospinota bacterium; assembly: GCA_026706735.1. Taxonomy (GTDB): domain Bacteria; phylum UBA8248; class UBA8248; order UBA8248; family UBA8248; genus Bin107. The sequence goes on from JAPOYD010000082.1 coordinate 11,807, forward strand.
GTCGATGAACATATCAATCAGCTGAAAATCATGACGCCGGATCAGGAAACGCAAATCCGCTTTCTCTCGGGCGGCAATCAGCAAAAAGTCGTTCTCGCCAAATGGCTTTTCAGGCGCGCCAACGTGCTTATTTTTGATGAGCCGACTCGCGGGATCGATGTTGGTGCAAAATTCGAAGTTCACTCGCAGATGCTGCAACTTGCCGAAGACGGCGCCGCTGTTATGATGATTTCGAGTGAACTGCCCGAGATCCTTGGAATGAGTGACCGCATTCTTGTAATGCGTGAAGGACGGCTAACTGCAGATATCGACAGAAATGAAGCAACGCAGGAAGGAATTTTGCGCTACGCCATGACGGCGGATTGATTTGCATCTGGAGGTAAATTGAATGAGCGCCGCCGCCTCGATGGAAAGTGAAAAACTCATCCTCGGATATCCGGTAAAGGATATCCCCTGGGAGCGGTTACTTCTCATTTCCGCGTTTGTAGTCTTGATGATTTTCTACACTTTTGCGACCGAGAATTTCCTCACTCTCGAAAACTTCGTGAATGTCGTACGACGTGACGCATGGCTTTTCTTTTTGGCCTATGCGCAAACAATAGTTATCGTTTCGGCGGGGTTCGACCTTTCGCAAGGCTCTATCATGAGTGTGGTAAGCGTGATGGCCTGGAGCGCAATGCTGCATTTCGGGTTTTTCTTTGGCTTTATCATCGGCCTCGGTATCGGTCTACTGTGTGGCGTTATCAATGGCTTTTTCGTTGGTGTAGTCAGGGTGTATCCGTTTATTGCCACATTGGGAATGCTCTTCATCGGCAGTGGCACGGCCCAGCTTTGGACGGGCGGTCTTCAAATGGGAGGTGCGCGCGAGGGCGCAACGCTTCCGAAACACGTGGAAGAAGCATACGTCTTTTTGGCGAAGGGAAATCTGGGGCCCATTCCCTTCACTTTTATCTGGATACTCATCGTGCTTGCCACGATGTGGTATCTGCTCAAATACACCCGTTTCGGCACTTATGTGTACGCCTTGGGCGGAAACGAGCAAACGGCGATTTCTGCGGGAATTAACTATCCTGCCATGAAGATCGCCATTTTTGGCATAGGCGGTCTTCTTTGCGGCTTCGCAGGGCTTCTTCTTTCAGCGAGTGTAAGTGCGGCGGGTGAGCCGAGGCTCGGCGGCGGTGATCAACTGCTCCAATCGATCGGAGCAACGATTATCGGAGGCACGCACATTTTTGGTGGGCGAGGCGGCGTGCTGGGTACGACGCTGGGTGTTTTCCTGATCATATTTTTAGTGAACGGACTGAACATCATGGGAATCGACACCTACCGGCAACAGATCATTGTCGGTCTGGTGATTCTCGTCTCCATCTGGGTCAGCACCCTGCGTGAGCAAAAAAATTAAGGGAGATTCTAAATCATGGCGAATATAGCGGGGGCTCCTGCCAGACCTTCTGCCTCCTTCTTGGCCAACTTCAATTACGAGAAATATGGTTTACTCGCCGTATTCATCATGATGATGATTATATTCTATATTCTCCAGTTGATGGGCTACGTGAACAATTTTATCGAAGCCCATAACCTGACCAACCAACTCCGAAACGCTTCAATTCTTTTCTTCATTGTCGCCGGGCAAAGCATGGTGCTCTTGGTGTCCGGCATCGACTTGAGCCAAGGTTCTTTGCTTAGCCTCTCGAGCGTAGTGATGGCGCAAGGCATTCTGGATTTTGGCCTTGCCGTGGGCGTATTGATGGGCATTGGAATGGCGACGATGTTCGGTTTCATCAACGGCTACCTCGTTGGCCGCGTGAAGATACAGCCCTTCATCGTCACTTTGAGCATGCTCTTCATCTGCGCCGGCATCGCCTTGGTTTTCACGGGCGGACGCACCATTCACCAGTTCACGGGTGAGCAAAAAGACATCCTCCAAGCCATCGGCCTCACGGATTTCTTTCATATCCCCGGCACATTGTTCATCGCTATTTTCTTTTTCATCATTCTCTATCTGCTGACAAAACGTACGGTGCTTGGCCGGGCAATCTATCTAACCGGCGGGAACGAAGAGGCCGCGCGCCTCTCAGGCATAGACACAGGCAAGGTGAAACTCGTTTGCTATTTGATCAGCGGCATCTGTGTGGGCATCACCTCGTTCCTTTACTTGGCGAGACTCCCGGCTACAAACGGCCTCGCGGGGTTCCAGCTTGAATTCCAGTCTTTGGCGGCCACCGTGGTGGGAGGCACGACGTTTCACGGCGGCGAGGGCGGCGTGACACAAGCTGCGATAGGAACGCTGTTTCTGACATTTTTGCTCAATGGCCTTATTCTCCTGGGTGTGGGAACATTCGCCCGGGAAGTGGTGGTAGGCGTGTTACTCATTACGGCGGTGGTTTTGAGTTCCCGCAAACGGCGGGAATAGGCAATATGTTTATTCGGCAGTCATTTTTCCCTTTCGCGGAGGAGAGCGCATCCGTCCGTGAAACCCATTCTGCGAGGAGGAGATTCAAAATGAAAAAACTGTTTCGCACTTTCATGATCCTCGCCTCCGTCGTCACTTTCTTGTTTGTGTCGATGGCGGCAGCCCCGGACGCCGATGCCCGGGTGAAGGCGAAGAAGAAATACAAGATCGCCGTCGTCGTGCCGAACGGCGTCGACCCCTATTTCTTCTCGAAATGGTACGGAAGTGTCCAAGCTGCCAAAGCAGCCGGCGTTACCGTGACCATGTTCGATGCGGGTGGCTATGAATTCCTGCCCAAGCAGGTGGCCCACGTGGAGGACATCATCGCGGCGAAATATGACGGAATGATCATTTGTCCCATCAGTACCAAGGGCATGGTGAATGCCGTACACAAGGCGATGGACAAAGGCGTCAAGGTCGTCGTGGACAACATCGACCTCGACAGTAATCGCGTCAAAAACCGCGTCATGAAAAACAGCTACGAACTGGGCGTTCTCATTGCCTCCACCCTGGCGCATGGCATTAACTACGAGGGCAAAGTCATGATGCTGCCCGGGCCCAGCGGCATCGAGATGGTGACCTCCATGGCAAAAGGTTTTGAGGAATATATGAGCCACTACCCCAAAATCAAGGTTGTGGCCAAGGAATTCACCAAGTCCAACGTGCAGCATGCATACCAGACGGCGGAAGACCTGCTCAAGAAACATCCGGACGTGAAAGGCATTTACCCCTGGGCGACGCTCATCGCCCGCGGCACGGTGGATGCCGTGAAAGCCGCCGGTTACAAACCCGGACAGATCAAGATCGTGACGCACAACCTCGTCGTCGGCATCGAGAAAGACATTCGTGACGGCTGGGTGCACGCGGCCGTTCTTGCAGAGCAGATCGCCATGGCGAGTGAAGCCGTTTACAACGTGATTGATCTGATTGAAGGGCGTACGCCTCCCGGCACGCCCTACCGTGGCGGCACGCTCAGCTACATCCAGAACTATATGGCTTTCCAGCATAACCTCGACATTCTGGATCGTAGCGGCATCGAGGCGCCCAAAAATTGGATGATCAAGCGCCAAAAACGCGCAGCGAACATCGTGGGCGGCAAACGCCGTTAAGCATCATCACCACTGAAGTAAAAAAGCCCCGCCAAGCAACCGGCGGGGCTTTTTCGTAAGTCATCTTGTCTCGCCTACAACCCTTTCACATAGATGCTGAGTCCCATCCGCCCTGTCGACCCGCCGGGTTGTGGATCCGAAATCTTATCCGTTTGCACTTCTCCAGTGCTATCCACGGCCCGCACTGTCACCGGATAGAACCCGTTTCCCTCAAAATGCATGGGAAACGCCCAGACGCTCCATGCGAGAGGCCCCAAGGGCTTTTTGAGCAAGGCAGGCGCCCAGGACTGCAAACGCTCGCCCTGCCCATAGGTTACTTCCACCTTGCGGATTCCCCGATCCCCCGCGAAAGCGGAACCCACTAGCCAGACATCGGACGTCCTTACCTCAACGCGTCTTCTGGGGGCCTCGAAGCGGCTGAACGTCTCGACAATCGCCTCGTCCGACCAGCCGCGCCTTTGCCAGTAGCCGCCATGCCCTTTCGTCGTAACCTCAATGGATTCAATCCACTTCACGTTCTTGAGGCCATAGGTCCCCGGCACGAGGAGCCTGAGCGGAGCGCCATGGTCTCGCGGAAGATACTCCCCGTTCATCCGGGCACAAAGAAGCGTTCTTGAATCCAGGGCCTGTTCGAGAGATATCGAATCATGATACCCATCCGCCGCACGAAAAATGACCCTGGCGGAGACCGAGCGGCGCACGCTTTCCGAGACGCCCGCACGCTCAATGAGCGTTGCAAGCGGTATCCCTTCCCACAAGGCGTTTCCTATCTGCCCGCCGCCCACGGGGTTTCCGATGCAGGTCATCGTCGCCCAGGTTTTCTCCTGCCTGAGCGCGCTCAACCCCGCATAAGTAGCGGAAAGAGGCCCAGTTACCTCACCCTTGACGTTCAATCGCCATTTCCGGCGGGAGAGCTTCGGAGATGTATGGCCGATGCTCTGCACATAGAATTTATCGTTCGGCGTGACTTCGGGAACGACGCGCGCGGCGAACGCGAGAATGTCCTCACCGGGTCTGGGCGTCTCGACGGGGCGGCTGTTCAGCCAGTCGAACAGGCGGCCCATCATGGAGGCTTGCGCGTCGCGCGGGATTCCGATGACGGCGAGAGGCGCGATTCGCCCCGCAACCCGCAGCAGATGGCGTCTGGAAACGTTCATGGTGCTCCTCAAAGAGAAAATCGCCCTGAATTCTACGACAAAATCACCGATTCACGAAGTTTCCGCCCATTATCTGCGCAACTCCCCGCATTTCCGCGCATTTGCCGTCATCGATCGGGCCTCGGAGCATGGCAGAATTCCCCTGCGCCCGGATTCCGCGGCGCCTTATCCCTCCCAAATAATTTGTGGTTATTTATCGAAAAACCCCGTGAATTTGTCGAATTTTATCCAATTTTACGGGAATTATTATTTGCATTATTCAGGCTCTGCGCCTCGCCCGAGCGGCTCTCCCGTTTCAGCGCTCAGCACTCGCTCCACCACCTGAAAACCGGAGGCCGCAGGGCTGCCTTCCGTGCACGCCCCATCGCCCCC
>JAPOYD010000127.1:0-13198 GCA_026706735.1 Nitrospinota bacterium
TCCGAGCCCACGGCGAGCACGTGTTTGGAGTCTTTTTGCACCGTCACCACGGAGGGCTCGCGCAGGGCGATTCCCTTTCCCTTCACGTAGACGAGCGTGTTCGCCGTTCCAAGGTCGATGGCCAGATCGTTGGAGAACAGGCCCAGAATCGATGTTAACACCATGATGGAGGGAATTCCTTTTGGTGGAAGATGTCGTCTTCATTCCATGGGCGGTATTTCGATTAGGCCTATGATTACACTCCAAGTGAGAATAATCAAGGAAAACAGCAATATCAAGGAGAAAGGCGTCTCGATTCGATAAAAATTCCATCGGGCAGCAAGCCGGGTTCGTAATTATCATCTCCCCTGGTTTGCGATGACGCGAGAGGTGGGCTATTTTCTCTCTTGTTTGCTGCTGAAATCGTGCTCGATCGCATGGGCGGTCGATTTAGAAGGAGTGCAACATTGATGCTTCGCTTTTTGAGGGAAAAGGGCAAAAGCTGGGTCCTGAAGGCACTGCTGGGCTTCGTAGCGCTTACGTTCGTGTCTTTCGGCGGGTTCGCGCTCACGGACAGGCAGGCCGATACCGGAGGCGGCCGGGTTGCGGCATGGGTGGAAGATACGCCCATATCGGTGCACGAATTCGAACAACGCTATTATCAGCGCGCGGAAACGCTCAGGCGGCAACTGGGCGCCGCATACAACGAAGAACTCGCGCGCAGGCTCGGCCTGAGGCGCCAGACGCTCGATTCTCTCATTTTAGAGAAACTTCAGTTGCGCGAAGCCCGGCGGCTCGGCATCGAGGTCACCAACGCGCAAGTCGCCCTCCAGATACAAGCGCTCGCCCCCTTTCTGAGGGACGGAAAATTCGACGCCCAGCGGTATCGCAGCATCCTGGAGTCGAACGGCATTACTCCCCGTCAGTTCGAGGAAGACCAAAGGCGGGTCGTTTTGCTCAATCAGCTCCGAGACTATGTGAACCTGGGCGTGTTGGTCAGCGATCAGGAAGCGCGGGGCGCCTATGAGTGGAGAAACGCGGAGATCAAGTTGGCCGCCGTTCGCCTGAAACCTGAAACCTTCACCTCGGATGTGGCGAAGCTGGAAGCCGACCTGAAGGCCCATTATGAAAAAAACAAGGACCAATTCAAGACCACTCCCCAGAGGAAGGTGTCCTGGTGGCACCTGCCGTTCTCCGCAGTGGCGAAAGGGATCGTCCTCGGCGATTCGGACTTGAGGTCGCACTACACGCGAACCCGCGCGAAGTATGAGCGCAAGGAGAGCGTGTCGGTGAATCAGATTCTTTTGAAACTGCCTCCCGATGCCAAGGAAGAGCAAATCGAGGCGAGCCGCAAGCGGCTCGAAGGGCTGCGCGAGCGCGTCATGAGGGGTGAGAAATTCACCGAACTGGCCAAAGCGCACTCTGAAGGCCCGGGCGCGAAGCGCGGGGGTGAGCTCGGTGTTTTCAGCAGGGGCCAGATGCTGCCTGAGCTTGAGAAGGTGGCCTACGCCCTGAAAAAAGGAGAGGTGAGCAAACCGGTGAAGACTTCTTTCGGGATGCATCTGATATGGGTGCGGGACAAGGTCTTGCCGGGCCAGAAGCCCTTCGAGGAAGTGCGAAGGCAGGTGGAAAAAGATTTACGGGCCTTGCGCCCCAGGGAGCGGGCGAAAAATGAATTAAGGAAAATCCGCTACGCGGTGGAGGACAAGAAGGCGGAACCTCTGCTCGCCGGATTGCGGAAGGGGGAAACCGGTTTCTTTGAAAGAGGCCGCCTTCCGCAGACGGTGCCCGCATCCGCCGTCGTGAGTGAGCTTGCGTTCGCTCTGAGCGGCGAGGAGAAAATATCCAGAGAGCGGGAAGGGGGTGGGGGCGTCAGCTTCGTGCGACTCGAGGCGAAAAGAGCGCCTTTTGTTCCGAAATTCCCGGTTGTGCGCAAACAGGTGGAGCGTTCATTCCTGCGCCTCAAGGGAGCCGAGATTGCGAAACGAAATGCGACGCTTTGGCTCCAGGAGTTGAATGATAAAAAACGCGACCTCTCCTCTATCGCCGGTGAACTCAAGCTTGAAGTGCTCAAGCCCAAAGCCTTCAATCGGGCGGACGTGCCGGATGAACTCGGGCCTTCCCCGGAAATCTCGAATCTCGCTTTTTCCCACAAGAAGGGTGGGTTCGGGATGGCCCAGGCCGGTAGCGACGTGATTCTGTTCGAGGTATTGGAGGGGCCGCAGACGGACATGAAGAAGTTCGATTCCGAGCAAGCGGATTTCCGCCAAGGCCTGCTTCGCTTGAAGAAGGCGATGGTGTTCAACCGGTATCTGGACAAACTCCGGCAGGCGGCCAACATCCGCTTCGAGGAAGGATTTAACCTGTAGAGGACTTCGGAGCAGTTTCTATTTTCCGGTTTTTTGACCTCATCGCCAGAAATCTTCCCGATCCTCGGGCCTGATTTCGTGTTTTTCCTGCATTCCCTTCTCGAACAGGTCGGCCGCTTCTTTCTTCCTGGCCGCCTGCTGGCTCATCAGGTCCTGAATGTCGGGGGTCTTCTTCCTGGCCGCTTCGGCGAACGGGTCTTTCACCTGATGCCGCAGAATCCGCACTGAATCTTCTCCGATCTCGAAGCGGATTTGATTCCCGGGTCCTGCGTCCAGAGATTTCATGATGTCCTTGGGAAGATGGATTCTTCCCCCCTGACCGATTTCGACGATGTATGGTTTCCTTTCGCTCATGAACAGTTCTCCTCCGAGCCTGCTGGCCAGCCCTTCGTTTCGATTAGCTTAACAGGAGCGAAGAGAAACTTGAAATACGCCTTTGGGCGCGCCGGGGTTAGCCCCAGGTCAAAAGGTGCAGGCTCAGCGGATGAATGAGGTGCGGGTGATGGGGCACTGCGCGCACCGAAACGCCGTGCATGCCCGGTTTGCGGCATTGTATTTCGCCGTGAAAACGATATGTGCCGTCGCCGAGGTCTTCCGAGAAGACCATGGGAGAGACGATCTCGCCGGACAACAGGCTTTCCTCTTTCATGGGGCCTTCGTAAATTTCGAGGCGGACTTCTTCGGGAGAGAGATTACCAAGAGAAACCTCCGCCTCGACCTTCATTTTTGCGCCCAGGGGAACGACGCCGTTTTGCGCCATCGATATCCGGGTGATCTCCACCCCGGGCCATGCGCGGTGCACGCGCTCTTTCCAGTCGGAGAGCGATTTGGCGGGAGTTCTCTCGTTCGCCATGAGACGCGCATGGTGTGCCCCCAGGGGGAGGTAGAATTTCTCGGCGTACTCGCGCACCATTCGACTCGTGTTGAAGTAGGGGCAAAGAGATTGCAGGGAATTCTTGATCATCTCTACCCAACCGTGTGGAATGCCCTCATCGCCTCGTTCATAGAAAAGGGGAACGACGACTTGCTCGAGAGTGTTGAACAGGCTCTCGCACTCCATCTCGTCCTGGTAGCCGGGGTCGTTGTACGTCTCGAGACCCCCGATGGCCCACCCCAGATGGCTCGCATACCCTTCCGCCCACCAGCCGTCCATGATGCTCAGGTTCAAGGCGCCGTTGGCGGCGGCCTTCATGCCGCTGGTGCCGCTTGCTTCCTGCGGACGGCGCGGGTTGTTGAGCCACAAATCCACCCCTTGCACGAGTTGCCGCCCCACGTGGATGTCGTAGTCCTCCACGAAAACGAGCTTGTCGCGCACGTTTTCCCTTCGGGCGAAATGGAGGAGTTCGCGAATGAAGCTCTTGCCCTCCATGTCCCTCGGGTGGGCTTTGCCGGAGAATACGAACTGAACGGGTTTCTCCTCGTTCGTGAGGAGTGAGACGAAGCGTTCGGGCCTCTTGAGCAAAAGGGTGGCGCGCTTGTAGGTGGCGAAGCGTCTCGCAAAGCCAATCGTCAAGGCTTTTGGATTGGAGAGAATGGTGACGTTGGGGCGCGTAACGCTTCCCAGTGGCCGCTTGAGGGCGTGCGCGCGGCAGAACTCGATGAGCCGCCCGCGGCTTTTCTCCCGGACGCCCCAGAGTTCATTCTCGGGGATAGAGGCGACTCTCTCCCAGATCTCCGGCTTGTCCGTCTCATCCACCCAGGCGCCGCCCAGGTGCTTGTCGAACAACTCCTTCATCCCGGGCGATACCCAGGTGGGAAAGTGGACGCCGTTCGTGATGGAGTCGATGGGAATATCCTGCTCGGGGACTTCCGGCCACATGGATTGCCACATTCTTCTCGAAACCTCTCCATGCAGCTTGCTCACGCCGTTCGCCGCCGAGGAGAGGCGAAGCGCCAAGACGGCCATGTTGAAAGGCTCATCCCCCTGTTCTGGGTTCACCCGGCCCAAACCCAGGAAGTCGTCCCACTCCATGGAGAGGGATTGCGCATAGGTGCGGAAGTATTTTTCCATCATATCGGGCGGAAAAATGTCGATGCCGGCCGGAACGGGCGTGTGCGTCGTGAAGACGTTTCCAGCGGAAGTCAACTCTCGGGCCGCGCCGGCGTCGATGCCGAATTTCCCCATCGAGAAGCGGATTCTCTCGAGCGCCAGGAAGGCGGAATGTCCCTCGTTCATGTGGCAGACGACCGGGGGGAGGTTGAGCTTGTGGAGCAATCTCACGCCGCCGATGCCGAGCAGTATCTCCTGGCGAATCCGGGTTTCCATGTCCCCGCCGTAGAGCGCCAGGGTGATTTCGCGCAGCGAGGGCGCGTTTCCGGGAACGTTGGCATCCAGGAGGAAGATGGGGTTGCGGCCCACCTGCACGTGCCAGACCTGTGCGGTGAGTGGACCGTCCGGGTAATCGACTTCCACCGTGATGGGTTCTCCGTTCTCATCGTTCTCCAGATGGAAGGGCGTGTGATGAAAATCGTTGTCCGGGTAGCGCTCCTGCTGCCAGCCGTCGGGCCCTAAATGCTGGCGAAAATATCCCTGGCTGTAGGCGAGACCCACGCCGATGAGGGGCAACCCCAAGTCACTCGCGGATTTCATGTGGTCACCGGCGAGGACGCCCAGACCGCCCGAATAGTTGGGCACGGATTCCGTCAGTCCGAATTCCATGCTGAAGTAGGCGATGCGCTGGTTCTCGCTCTTTTCGCTCTCGGGCAGGTTCTGGTACCAGGATGGTTTGTGGAGATATGCGTGAAGCTCTTTCAGTACGCCTTCCATTTCGCGGAGGAAATGCGCATCGCGCGCCGCCCCATCGAGCCGTTCCTGAGAGACGGAGCGCAGCATCTGCGCGGGATTATAGTGGCAATCCTCCCACAGGGCATCGTCCAGCCTGCTGAAAAGCGCGCGCGCGCGATGGTTCCAGTCGAAGGCGATGTTGTCTGCGATTTCTTCGAGCCCTTTTAATTCCGGAGGAATGTTGGGCACTACCTGAAACGAAAGCACGGTCGTCATTTTTTGTTCCCGATAAGAATTCTGGTGTATCCTGATTATACCGATTTTGTGAAGACGGTTTAACGCACCAGGCCCGAATTATTCAGCGAGCCCATAAGCGCCTTTTTCCCGGAGCGCCACGTTGGGTCCCGGAGGCGAATATAAAACCATATATTTGAACAGCGCGTCACCCGTACTCGTGATTTGGTGCATCTTGCCCGGAGGCACGAAAACCGCGTCACCCGCCTCGACCGGAATTTTCTCCCCCTCGATGTCGATTATCCCCGTTCCGCTGATGATGTAGAAGGCGTGTTCTTCCTTGTCGTGCTTGTGGGCGGTGGAGGTGAGACCCGGGTCGAATTCGTTGATGAGCAACGCGAACTGCCTGGCGCCCACGGTCTCCTCGTCCAGCAGAATGCGGAACATGCTCCTGCCTCCGGGCACGGGCAATTCCCCGCTCAGGGCTTCGCTCTCCCGCACGCACAAGGGTTTATCGTGGCTGTCGCTCATAACGGCTCCTTCCTTTGGTGGAATCGTGGCTTGTTATGTGAATAATCCAGTTGCAAGAGAACACACGCCTCACGGCGATTTTTCCTCGTGCTGGCGGTACATGTGGTTGAGCGGGCCTCTGCCGTTTCCGATGGCGAGCGCGTTCTCGATAGCGCCTTGAATGAAATCCTTCGCCCGCCTCACCGACTCGATGGTGGACTCACCCAGCGCCAGCCCCGCCGCTATGGCCGAAGAGAGCGTGCATCCCGTCCCGTGGGTGTGGGGGGTGTCGATGCGTCTGCCCTCGAGCGCGACCTCGTTGTCTCCATCGAAAAAAATGTCCACCGCACCGTCGGTGATGTGGCCTCCTTTGAGCAGAACGCATTTCGCTCCCCGTTCATGAAGGGCTCGGGCGGCGTCTTTCATCTGGGCGAGGTTTTCGATTTCTCCGGTTTCGAGAATATCGCGCGCTTCTTCCGTGTTGGGGGTGACGACCTCGGCCAGCGGGAAGAGGCGCTCGACGAGCGCGTCTCTCGCATCTGGCGCCAGGAGGCGGTCTCCGCTTTTGGCGACCATCACCGGGTCGAGCACGACGCGCGTGAGCGCGTGCGCCTTAAGTTTTTCGGCCACGACCTCGATGACGTCGACCGTGGCGAGCATGCCGATTTTGGCGCTCGCTATTTGCAAGTCCGAGCACACCGAATCGAACTGCGTCGCAATGAAATCGGGCGGCGCGCCGTGCACCCCCTGCACGCCCACGGTGTTCTGCGCCGTCAGCGCGGTGATCACCGAGGCGCCGTAGACGCCGAATGCGCTGAACGTCTTCAGATCTGCCTGAATCCCGGCTCCGCCGCCCGAGTCCGAACCCGCTATCGTCAGGGCGATGGGGGGAGGGTTCCCGGGTTTCGCCATGTCTTTCTCCTTTCGCGTCACATCATAAGGCGATGCGACATGAAAATGTAGCACACCGAGAATATATTGGGAGTATGTCGGGAATATGTCGAAGAGGAGAAAAACGGGCAAAAGCTTTAATGGGGAATTCTTGACAAATTTGTTTAGGAATTATAGTCTCACGCTCGGCTGGGTCCATGTAAAACGATTTGGAAGGGCACTCTCATGGCATTGGGCACCCGGGGCCGCCCGCCCCAGATTCTGAGGGCGCTTCCCTCGCTTATCGATCGCATCGGAAGCACGAGCCTCGTCCAGTTGCAGCGATTGCCCGATGCGTCCGGCGCGCGCGTATTCGCCAAGCTCGAGCAATACAACCCCGGCGGAAGCGTGAAGGACCGCATCGCGCTCAGCATGGTGCTCGACGGCGAGCGGCGCGGCCTCCTGAAGCCCGGCGGCACGATCATCGAACCCACGAGCGGAAACACGGGCATCGGCCTGGCGCTCATCGGCGCGATTCGCGGCTACAGGACGATCATCGTGCTCAGCAAGAGCATGAGCCACGAGCGCAACTCCCTGCTCACGGGCTACGGGGCCGAAGTGGTCTTCAGCTCGAGCGAGGGCGGCATGTACGGCTCTCTCGTGATGGCCGAAGCCATTCTGGAGGAGAACCCGGAATACTTCATGCCCCAGCAGTTCAACAACCCGGCCAACCCGGAGATCCACCGCAGAACCACGGCGCGCGAGATTCTGCGCGACATGGGCGCGGAATCGGTGGACGCCTTCGTGGCGGGCGTGGGGACGGGAGGCACCATCACGGGAGTGGGCGAGGTCCTGAAGGAGAGAAGGCCCGAAACGCTCGTCATAGGCGTGGAGCCCGCCGCGTCCCCCGTTCTCACGGGCGGGGAGCCTGGCCCGCACCAGATTCAGGGAATCGGCGCGGGCTTCGTGCCTGCGGTGTTGAACCGGGCGATCATCGACGAGGTGATGCCGGTGAGCGATTCGGACGCCTACGAGATGAGCAAGGCCCTGAGCCGCGAAGAGGGTATGGCCGCAGGCATTTCGGCTGGAGCGGCAGTTTCAGCGGCCCTGCAGGTGGCGCGGCGGATGAGTCCCGAGGAAAACGTGGTGGTTGTCATTCCCGACGGCTGGGAGAGATATTATAGTCTGGAGCAGCATTTTCGTTAGGAATCTTAATTCGGCATCCCCGGAGGCGGGGCTTTCAGATCAGGAGACAGAAATGGCGGTAACGGTTCGTATTCCGACACCTTTACAAGAGTTCACCCAGCAGCAGGACGCCGTGGAGATAGCGGGCGCGGACGTGAAGGAAGTGCTCGCAAACCTCGACAGCCAGTTCGCGGGCATTGGCCAGCGCCTCTATGACGATGACGGCAAGCTGCGCCGCTTCGTGAACATTTATGTGAACCAGGAGGACATTCGCTTCCTGCAGGGCGAGGGAACGGCGGTGAGCGACGGGGATGAGGTCTCTATCGTGCCGGCCATCGCGGGCGGCCTCTAATCGTCCGCAAGACCCCCGAGAGGAGAGTTGTCCCTTGGGCTTGAGCGAAGAACAGATTCAGCGCTACAGCCGCCACATCCTGCTCCCCGGAGTGGGAGGAGTCGGGCAGGAACGCCTGCTGGCGTCTTCCGTCCTCATCGCCTATTCGGAGGATGAGGAAAGCGCGGCGCTTATGGCCCTGGCGTATCTGGCGGCTGCGGGCGTGGGCCAGATCGGCTGGTGTCCGCTCGATGAGGACGATGGAATCAAGCAAAAATCGCCGCTCTCCGCCTTTTATGGCGGCAGCCTGGGAAGCGGCCTCAAGAGGCTCAATCCCGATTCAAGGCTGACCCCTTACCACCCGGGCGAGGGAGCGAAGGAGGTTTTCGACGTCCTCGCCTGGCTGGGAGATGAATCCGCCGGAGACCTGGAGGCTTTCATGGGATCGGGAAAATTCCTCATCCGGGGCGTCTCCCGTGATGAAGCGGGAGAGATTTCAGAATATCCCGGCGCCTTCGCGAAGCCGGACGTGACGCCTCATGGAGGGGGCGCATCGACTGTGGCGGCCCAAGGCGCATTGGGCGCATGGCTGGCCGCACGGATATTGCGGCATCTGGTGGATGAGACGGATTCGGTGGGGTCGACTGCGCAGGCCCGTTTCGATTTTTCGCATGGTTTTATCGAAGCGCATGCGAACCTTTCCTGAAGTTTTCAGGAGCTAAGTGCGAGGGCCATATCAATGGTCGAATCGACAGTGGAGAATCCCGCGAGCGCGTTCAGAAATCTGGAGGATTCCCCAATCATCAAGTGTATCGGCAACACCCCCTTGCTCGAAATCAAGATGTTCGAGAGCGAATTTCCCGATGTGGAGGTCTACGCCAAGGCGGAGTGGTTCAACCCGGGCGGCTCGGTGAAGGACAGGCCGGCGCTCTTCATGGTGAAGGACGGACTGGAAACCGGAGAATTGAGACCCGGAAAAATTCTGCTCGATTCCACGAGCGGGAACACCGGCATCGCCTACGCCATGATCGGCGCGGCTTTGGGGATTCCCGTCCGCCTCGTCCTGCCGGCGAACGCGAGCGACGAGCGTAAGGCGACCTTGAAGGGTTATGGGGCCGACATCGTTTTATCGGACCCTCTGGAGGGTTCGGACGGGGCGCAGCGCCTCGCGGCCAAAATGCACCGCGAGGAGCCGGAGAAGTATTTCCTGCCCTGTCAGTACGACAACCCCGCCAACCCGCTCGCCCACGTCGAGACCACGGCGGCCGAGATTCTGGAGCAGACCGACGGGCGCGTGGCGCATTTCGTCGCGGGGCTCGGCACTACCGGCACTCTGGTGGGCACGGCGCGCGGCCTCAAGGCGAGGAAGCCGGACGTCGTGGTGCATGCGGTCATGCCGTCAGAATCGTTTCACGGTCTGGAGGGCATGAAGCACATCCCGACGGCCATACGCCCTGGGATTTACGATGAGGGCGTGCACGACAACCTGATTTTGGCGGGCACCGAGGAGAGTTACGATCTCGCCGATCGCATTGCAAAGGAAGAGGGCCTGTTCATCGGCCACTCCGCAGGCGCGGCGCTCGTTGGCGTGCGCGAGGTGGCGAAGCAGATTGGAAAGGGCGTGGTCGTCACCCTGTTTCCCGATGGGGGGGACAGGTATCTGAGCGAAGCGCGCTAAGGGGGCTTGGTTTGCGTCTGAATCGTGAACAGGTGGAGACGATGCACCGCCACGCGCGTGAAGCGTATCCTGACGAGTGCTGCGGTTTGATCATCGGTCCCCCGCCTTCCGGGGGGAACAACGAAGAAACGCTCTCGCTTTTGCCTTGCAAGAACGTGCAGAACGAGATGCACGAGAAGGATCCGGAAATATATCCAAGGACGGCGCGGCGCGCCTTTCTGATCGATCCCTTCGAGTTTGAGCGCATCGTGAGAGGGGCGGAGAAGGCGGGCGAGGTGGTTCGCGGCATCTTTCACAGCCACCCGGACGAGGACGCCTATTTTTCGCAGGAAGACGTGGATGCGGCGGTTCCCTTCGGGGATATCCCGGCGTTTCCCGATGCCGAGCACGTCGTCATGAGCGTGCGCGAAGGCGCCGTACTCGGCCAGAAGGTGTATTCCTGGGATGCGGAGCAAAAGACCTTTATCGAGAGCGATCTGGAAATTCTCGAGGAGACAAGCGCGTGAGCGACGAGAATAGTCCGGCGCGTTCGTCCGCACTCATTGTGGGTGTCGGGGGCCTGGGGTGCCCGGCCGCGCTCGCCCTTGCGGCCTCCGGCTTGGGGCGTATCGGACTGGCGGATCACGACGCCGTGACGCTCGACAACCTCGCGCGTCAGATTCTCCACAGAACCGAGGATATCGGCCGCCTGAAGGTGGACTCGGGCGCCGATTCCATATTCAGGCTTTCCGCCGAGGTGGCGGTGGACAAGATTCCCCAAAGGCTCACACGAGAGAACGCCGTCCGAATCATCGCGCCTTATGATGTAGTGATCGACGGCAGCGATAATCTGGCGTCCAAACTCGCGCTGAACGACGCCTGCGCCGCCGCAGGCAAGCCGTGGGTGCTGGGCGGCGTTTTGCGCTTTTTCGGCCAGATGATGACGATCCTGCCCGGTCGGAGCGCATGCCTGCGGTGCCTGGTGGGCGAGGAGGGCGCGAAAACGCGTGGCCTCGATTGCGGAGATGCGGGCGTTTTCGGCGCGGTGGCCGGTTTCGTGGGCATGGCGCAGGCCGCCGACGCGCTGCGGGTGCTCAAGGGGCTTGATCCGGCCTGGTCGAACAGGCTGATGACGGCCGATTTATGGAAAAACACCGTCGGGAGCGTACGTGTGGCCCAGGATCCGGATTGTCCAGTCTGCGCGCTCGCCGGGAGTGAGCAAACGAAAATCCCCGCGAGGCGGGGAGCGCTCGTTTAGCGAATGATGCTGAGGCTGATGATGAAAGGGTGCCGCCGATGAAGATATCGACCAAGGGACGATACGCCGTTCTCGCGATGATTGAGCTGGCCAGACATTCGCAGACGCATCCCGTCCCCTTGCCCCAGATAGCCGGCAAACTCGGAATCAGCCAGCACTATCTCGAGCAATTGTTCGTGAAGATGCGCAGGGCGTCTCTGGTGAGCAGTACGCGAGGGCCGGGAGGCGGCTACATCCTGGCGCTGCCGCCCTCTGGTATCAACATGCGCGACGTTCTCTCCGCGGTGGGGGAGACGATTCAGCCCGTCGATTGCGGCGATGAGCCTCCCTCGTCGCCGTGTCCGAACATTCCGGTTTGCGGAAGCCGCGCGCTTTGGAAAAAACTCGAAGATGTGATTGACGAGACGCTGCGCAACACAACGCTCGAGGAATTGAGCGCGCCGCCCTCTGGCGCAGGAACCGGCGTCCGCCTTCCCAGCTTCGAGGTGGGTATCTAGCGCGGGCAGAGATTGAGTGCGTTTATAGGATTTCATTCGCCTTTTGGGGGATAGTTGAAAAAGTCCCATTGACGGGAAACTACTTAGGAGCAACCCCTTGGCCGCCTTGTCAGGGGATAAAGGCACCCCCCCCTACCCCCCCTTGACAGGGGGGTATAAAAAGACGATGCCCCTTCCGGGTAATGGGGTTTTTGTTTTTTCTTGCCCCCCTGACAAGGGGGGGTAGGGGGGGTGGTTTTCAGGGCGGTGGAATGACGAACGGGGCAAGTTTTTCAACAGCCCCTTGAGGGGGCTATTGACAAAGCCACGT
This sequence comes from Nitrospinota bacterium, assembly GCA_026706735.1. GTDB lineage: Bacteria > UBA8248 > UBA8248 > UBA8248 > UBA8248 > Bin107. The sequence continues at coordinate 11,926 of JAPOYD010000127.1, forward strand.
CTTGCGCCCTCCGCAAACAGCCAACGCCTCTTTCCTCACCCTGAGTAGCCGCCGGAGGTCAAACGCGACTGAGAAAGGAGCGTTTGTATCGAAGGGCTTGCCCGAGTCTATGGAGAGGAGTGTTCCCTTTTTGGCCGGCAATCGCTCCCGCATTGGTCGCGATTGACCTTCGATACGCGGCTTCGCTGCTACTCAGGATGAGGCGGAGAGGGCCTTTTCAGCAACCCCGTGAATACCGGATTCAGCTAATCCCCGGACCTTCGACTACAAGGAGAAACAACATGCCGTTCGAACCCGTGCGCGTCGCCTCGATGGGGCTGGGACGCTGGGCCAACGTGCTCGCAGACGCCGCGCTTCGTGGAGGCAAAATCCGCATCGTCTCCTGCTTCAGCCGCACGGCTGAAAAAAGGCGCGCCTTCATGGAGCGCTACGGCGCGCGCGAGGCGGATAGCTTCGAGGCCCTCCTGAACGACGGTGAAATCGAGGCTGTCATCCTCACGACGCCCAACCACAACCACAAGGAGCACATCGAGGCCCTGGCCGCGGCGGGCAAGCACGTCTACTGCGAAAAACCCATCGCACACAATTTGGAGCATTCGAGGGCCATCGTGGACGCGGCGGAGGGCGCGGGCGTGAAGCTGGCGGTGGGCCACAGCGCGCGCCGCCTGGCCGTCTCGCGCCGCATGAAGGAGCTGATCGATGCGGGCGAAATCGGAAATGTTTCGATGAGCGAGAGCAACTTCTGCACCGAGCGGGGGCTGGAGCTCACGCCCGACAAATGGCGCTCCAGCCGGGAGCTCAACCCCACCGGCGTCGTCATCCAGCTGTCCATCCACCACATCGACACGTTCCGCTACCTGCACGGGCCTATCCAGAGCGTCACCGCGAAGCTCAAGCGCGCCTATGCGACGGAAGACGTGGACGACACCTCGATGATGATTCTGGAGCATGAAAGCGGGGCGCTCTCCTACGTGGGCGGCGGTTGGGCATGCCCCTGGGCGTTTCACATGAACGTGCACGGCACGAGGGGCGTCGCGCATTTCCGCATCACCGGCCAGCAGTGGCGCGACCCCTCGAAGGCGCCCGAACCCATCCGCCTGCACGTGGACAGGGACCCGCTGGGCGAGGACGCCGTATACGACATGCCCGAGGGGGACATGTTCCGCGACGCGCTTGAGGATTTCGCCGACTGCGTGCGCGGGGACAGAACGCCCGAGGTCGACGGCCGCGTCGCGCACGAGAACTTGGCCGTCGTCTACGCGGCGGATGCGAG
>JAPOYD010000127.1:13208-13664 GCA_026706735.1 Nitrospinota bacterium
CTCGCGTTTGGGGCGGACGGTGGAGGTGGGGGAGTATTTGTGAGGGGACCGGTGGGCCGGGGAGAGCTTAATCGCGCATTTCCCCGCATTTGCCGGACCTTTTCCCCGCCGATTCCGCGTTATGCTCAGGCCGCCCATTCATGCGGGCAAACCCGGTGGCGTCATCGGGTCTGTGCTGCCGATTCGAAATGGAAGAAGGCGTTCAAGCGATGAAATTCCCGGAAATCAGGACGGAAACCGTAAAATTCGAATTGATGAACAATTCCGTAAATATCGATAAATTCCCGAAAATGTTCATGGGTCGAACTAACGAGATACTGCAATCCGAATTAACAGGTTGCCGGAATATATTAAAGTAATACATTAGATAATTATCGAAATTTATCGAATTAAAAAGTTTTTCAGAACCGCGCATCTCCCCGCATTTGCTGTCAATAGCGCACGGGGCCGTTCGGG
>JAPOYD010000127.1:13674-16705 GCA_026706735.1 Nitrospinota bacterium
CCTTCGGGATCAGGCGCGCCTACTCGTCCGGATTGGGTTCGGGAAACTCCTCGGGCCAGTTGTCGATGAGCGATTGCAGGTAGGCCTTCATTTTCTCGGGATTCCCGCGCACGGATTTTTTGATCTTGTTCACCTCGCCCTCATCCTCGATGGGAATGGCGAACGAGTCCATGAAGCGGTTCATCATGCCCTGTTTGCCGCTCATGAGCGACATCTCGACGATCTCCCCGTCGGTGAAGTGTCGCTTCACCTCTTCGAGCACGCCCGGGTTCTCGCGCGCGGTGTTTCTCGTGAAATGCTCCGCCCACAGGCAGGCAGTGCGCTCGCGCGCACTCAGAACCGGCGAGGTCATGTAGTCGTCCGATGCGATGGCCTCGATCTGCTCATCGGTGATTCCCGTCGCTTGACCAAGCGCCGTGTTGTGCGCGATTCAGTAGGCGCAGGCGTTCACGAAGCTCGTCTTCAGGACGACGATCTCCTTGATCTTGCACGTCAGCAGTCCTCCCATGCCCTCTCGCTGGAGCGTGGCGTTGAAGGGGAGGTAGAAGCGCGCGATGTAGGGCGTGTTCGCAAGTGCCAACGCGGAATTGGGGATGCGGCCTAGAAACTCGTGCGTCGCCTCGAAAAAACGCGCCGTATCGCCCGCCGCCTCATCGGGGTCGAGCAGCCGGATTTTGCTCGTCTCGCTTGCCTGGTTCGTCATGGTTGTCCTCGTTTTGGTGATGGGAAATTTGGGACGATTATAGGCAAGCTCCGCACGCTTGGGAACCGGCGCGCGCTGTGCGTTACGCCAGGCACGGCGTTTTGATACCATTCTCCATCGCTTCCCGAATCTCACCGGAACACGAATCTGAAAGGAGGGCCGCATGGCCGATTTCGACCTGGAAATGACCGATAAACTCCTCGCCACGACGCGCTCGGTGCGCAAGCGCCTTGATTTCGAACGCGATGTGCCGAGAGAGGTCGTGATGGATTGTCTTGAACTCGGCCTGCAGGCCCCCACGGGTTCGAACCGGCAGGGCTGGCGCTGGCTCGTGGTGACGGATGAGGACAAGCGCCGCGAACTCGGGCGGCTCTACCGCAAGGGAGGGGACGATTACCTCGCGCAGGGCCTGGCGCAGGCGCGCGAGAGCGGGGCCGCGCAGGATGAGCGGGTGTTCGATTCCGCTATCTATCTGGCAGAGAACATCGAGCGCGCCCCCGTGCACGTGATTCCCTGCGTCGAGAATTTCCTGCCCGAAAACCCGCCGAGGTTCATGTGGGCGGGCCTCATGGGGTCCATCATACCGGCGGTGTGGAGTTTTCAGTTGGCGCTGCGCTCGAGGGGCCTTGGTTCGGTGTTCACCACCCTGCACCTGCGCTGCGAGATGGAGGCGGCGGAGCTTCTCGGCGTGCCGGAAGACTTCATGCAGGTTGCGCTCATTCCGGTGGCCTGGACGCTGGGGACGAACTTCAAGCCCGCCGAGCGCCGCCCGCTCGAAGAAATCGTGCACGTGAATACTTGGGCTTGAGGGGAGTTCATCTTGAAGCGGAGTGATTCTTTATTGGTGACCCCTAGGGGACTCGAACCCCTGTTACCGGCGTGAGAGGCCGGTGTCCTGACCGCTAGACGAAGGGGCCATGAAGCGGTGTCGCTCGCATCGCGCATCAGGCGCGATGGCGAGAGACGGGAAGGGTAGTCCCATCGCTTTTCCCCGTCAAGCGCGTGGCGCACAATCTATTTTCCTATTTGGCCGCCTCATCAACGAAATGAGCAGGGCGGCAAGTTGCTCATCGAGGGGGGAACGCGTCTTTTGCCCCTGTGCTTCAGGGCGAGGCTCATCTGCGTAGCGAGCACGGGTTCGGGCCCCATGCGTTTTCCGCGCAGCGCGAGCCAGCCCGCCGCCGATTTGCGGATGCGGCCCAGGCGCGTCAAGTCCCTGAAATCACGGATGTGCGCCTTTCTACGCAACTCGACGAGGCGCTTCGCCCAGGTGGGGCCGATGCCCGGCACGCGCATGAGCGTCCGAGAGTCCGCGGTCATGATCTCCACCGGGAACTGCGAGAGGTTCCGTCTGGCCCACGTCGTCTTGGGGTCCTCATCGAGCGCCAGGTTGCCGTCTGTGGCGGGAATCTCATCCAGCCCGAACTCATACTCGCGCAGGAGGTGTTCCGCCTGGTAAAGCCTGTGCTCGCGCGTTTTGGAGACCGAGGGCACCCCGTCCATCGGCGTGTCCTCCACCGGTTTGAAGGCGCTGAAATGGGTGTGGCGCAAAAGACCCTTTTTCTGGAGTGCGTGGGAGGCCGAAAGGACGTCCATGTCGCTCTCTCCGCTGGCGCCGACGATGAACTGCGTGGTCACGCCGTCACTGATGAGGCCCGTTCGCTCGAAAAACGATTCGCGCGCCATTTTGCCTGCGTATTCGAGGGCGGGTTTCAGGTCGGTTTCCAGGCTCTTCTCGGGCGCCATGGCGTGAAGGCCCCGCTCGGTGGCGGCTTCGAGGTTCACGGAAAGCCTCGTGGCGACCTGGGCGGCGCGGCCGAGTTGGGAGTCCTCCACTCCAGGCAGCATCTTGAGGTGGATGTAGCCGTTAAAACGGTGCCTAAAGCGCAGGATTTCCGCCGCCGCTATCATCCGGTCCACGCCCGTGACGCCGCTGCCCGGAACGCCGCTGGTGAGGAATAGCCCCTCGGCGCGGTTTCTCCGCTTGAGCGCCATGAAGGTGTCGGCCAGCTCTTCGGGGCTGAAGGCGTAGCGCGGCATGTTGCGCGAGGCGCGCATGGGGCAGTAGAGGCAGTCATAGCTGCAGGCGTTGGTCATCATGGTGGAGAGAAGCGGCATGATGCGCCCGCCCTTGAAGGGGACCGGAAATATCGCCGGCGTGTCCGAGGCCAGGAATTTTCGTTGGTATTTGGGCTTTTTCCGCATGCCGGGCGGGCCCTCCCTGTCGTCAAAAGATTGTCCGCCGAGAATAGCCAGTTTGTGGAGGGTTTTTTCAGTCTCCATGATAGTTCTCCCTGTTCGCTTTGGTGTGAGGGGGTCACTGTATAA
>JAPOYD010000030.1 GCA_026706735.1 Nitrospinota bacterium
CCAAATGGGTATTGTTTTCGGGAAGTCGATCCTGATGTAATCCAGACGCGTTCTCCCGGCGAAGGAAACACGTTTCGACCCCTGTAATCGGGCCGATTGCCACATAACCTATAGACTCTTGGGTAGGTTCCCGCGTATTCCCGCAAGGAAGCGGTGTTGTATTCCGCGGGCGACGCAGCCAGCAGGTCAATCCATAGATTATGTCGCGAAGAATATCCTGATTGCGATATAGGAGTCTGTCAAGTGGCAGGGACAGGTCGCGCTGCAACAGAACCCCGAGCGACCCTCAAGCGGGGAGTGGTTCCCGGCCTTCGAAATTCCTCACCGACGGGCAATGTCCGCAAAGAATCCATTCAATAATCCAAACCAGAGCCAAAACCCTGAAACGCCACCCGAACGCCCAGCAAATGCCCGCCAAATGGGTATTGTTTTCGGGAAGTCGATCCTGATGTAATCCAGACGCGTTCTCCCGGCGAAGGAAACACGTTTCGACCCCTGTAATCGGGCCGATTGCCACATAACCTATAGACTCTTGGGTAGGTTCCCGCGTATTCCCGCAAGGAAGCGGTGTTGTATTCCGCGGGCGACCCGACCAGCAGGTCAAGCCATAGGTTATGTGGCGGGAAATATCTTGATTGTGATGTTGAAATTTGTCAAGCGAATCCAATTCGTTCAAACGGGGAGAGATGATGTCTCGACTCGAACGGACAAGCCGGAGAGCGAAGCGGGAGTTTCAACACCCCCTCACACACCACTTATTTTCTATATCTCCTAATAACATCTTCCATATCATCCAACACATCATGTATAGATTTATCCAAAACAACTTCATTAGATAAATCCCCATAATGCATTTCCAGACACTCGACAAGAATCTGTTTTATCTTTCCCTTATCACAAGAATGAGGAACAACTGCTTCGGATACCATTTTTTCAAGAGACGATTCTTTAGAAGTGAACCAATTTACCAACCTATCTAAATCCCATTCGCCTCTACGAATAGCATTGTAAGTCTTGGCGTCTCTATCGAGAACCAAGGTGCCTGTAGTCAGTATCTGCTCACACTCAAGCATAAGTCTGACTAAGTGATATCCAAATTTTACATCATAGCCATATTTTTTGATTGATTCAGCTCTTTTAGGATTTTCGCTATTCGTCTTTCTCGTTATCTTGGATAGCTGTGAATTAGCATAGCCCCTGAACGTATGATAAGATTTTGTGGACAAAAAAACATGTCGATTATTTCTGACATGCTCATAGATTGCCGTAGACCTTGTGATACATCTACGCGGTAAAAACAAACTGTCTATCATGTTAGGGTTGTTATCCATCGTCATGCTGAAAAACTTAACGATATTATAGATAACGACATCATAATTTCTTTTCGTCTCCTTATCTTCTACACCTTCAGCAAGAAACTGATCGAAACTCTTCTTGGAGCTATCGTTAAACCCTTGAATATATCCGCTTAGGTGCGGAAAAATATATTCCTTGGGGGGTATTACAAAGCCGACTATATCTATATCACTACTGGAAGATTTATCAGCACAGCCGTAAGCCTCAGAACCAGTAATCCCCTCGAACATGAGATTATGTGTCAACCATCGTGGAGGTTGGATAAGGTCTCGACTTAGTAATCTGTCAGTATGTGAATTGTGTCGTTTAGCACCCATTATCCCTTTCTCCTCGGATTTAATTACAATCCTAAATTTTGCGCCTGCCTTGCCATGCCTGTGATCGAGCCTTACCTTAACCCTGCCTTGCCTTACCCTGTCATCGTTCCAGGCTTTTCCGCCTCACGGGACTCAAAATTGAGATTCCCCACCCGTGTTTTTCTTTGTTTTCATATAACTTAGATTCTTCTAACCAGTATTTTCAACTTTGAAAGAAGAAATGTTACTCAGGTATATAAGCTCCTTTTTTATCCGAAATCCCCTCGCCACCATTAATACCCCAAATATACCATTCAGATGACATTATCTCTTTATAATCTGATTATATATCTATTATATTTAATACTATTATAAATAAATTTATTGAATATCTCTTTATATTAGGTGTATTATGGTCTCGAAATATGGAGACTATAAACTTTCAACTTGAGGTTCATACGATGAAGATACACCCCGAAACACTGAAAAGGCTGCGCAAGGCGCAAGCGTGGAGCCAGCAGGAACTGGCCGACAAGGCAAAGATCGAAAAGAAGACCATCGGCCGCCTGGAGAGCGCAAACGGGGGCGAAGCGCGAGATTCCACCACCCGGCTGCTCGCCACAGCTCTCAAGCTCGGGAGTCGCCGGATTCTGGCGCTTGGCCCCGAAACCGAAGCGGTGCGGGAGGAGGTATCCCGGATCAACTTCGATTCCGGCGGCTCAGGCCCCAGGGTTCACCTCGACGGCGAAACCGCCCTCGCCTACGACCTGGTGGAGGAGCACTACGGGGTGGACATGCACCGGCTCATCGAGGAGGCGCCCGCCCTCTTCGCACTCCTTGCGGAGGCGAGCCTCGCCGAGCGCCGCCGCCGGGTCGGGGAGGCGAAAGCGGCTCTGGAGGAGTTCAACCGCTCCCTGCCCGGGCATCTGGCGGAATCCGCCTGGGCGTACGCTGAAGAAGAGGAATCCATCGAGCGGCGTGACCTGTTCCGCCACCCCGGAGACCTCGAATGGGACGACCCCCGCTGGGAGGATTACAGGGAAAACGGAAACCCCTTCGCCAACTTCCTGAAAGGGTTGGCAAAGAATCTGGAAGCCGGGAACGGCGCGCTCGACCCCGCCGCCGTCGGTTTCGACCCCGACTTGATCTGCCGGGGCTATCTCTTCCCCGAACGCCGCGCGCGCCTGACCGGCGGCTCCCGGCGCGCCGAGTGGGCTCTTTCCCACGGATACGCGCGCCTCGGCCAGATTCCCAAGCGCCTGCGCGGCGAAGGGGAGGACGCCGCCCGCGAGCGCGCCGAGTGGCTCGAAGCGCAGATAAGCGATGATGAGTGGGCCAAGTGCGAGGAGATGATGGCGAGGGCCGTCAAACTCGGGAAAATGCTGGCGGGCGAAACCGGGCCTGACGATAAGGCGGACGAATAGAGGAACCGATACAAAGATGAGCGAGGCGGGAAAAATCAACATCAGAGAAAAAGCGATGGAATGGGTGAATGACAGTGTGTATTCCTGGATTCGGGGAGGGCTCGACCTCGAGCAAATTTGCAACAGAAGCTGGTTCTACTACGGAATCGTTGTGAAACAAGCAAACAATTCAGCCAGGAAAGGAAGAAACGATGGCGAATGATTCTGTTTTCACCACTGCGGAAAAAGTTGCGCTCATAGCGGCATTCCAGAAGATGGGCGCAATCAGCGATTCACTGGAAAGAATCACCGGCGCTTTGGAGCGGGCGTATCCTCCCCCGCCAAAGCCCGAGAAGAAGGGCTGGTTCAAGTCGTAACGCCGCGTTTTCTTTCAACAAGGCTGATGGAGAAGGAGAAGAAATGAACGCCGAATGTCTGATGCAGTGGAACCGCCTCAAAAAAGAAGTTTCCGGGGATTTCCCCCTGGAAAAACTCGAATGCAAACTCCAAACCTACCTGGACGAAAACCCCGATGACGGGGAGCGGACAGCACGCGCCACCCTCCGCTCCATTCGCGAGGCCCTCGGGTGCAGGGAGCACGAAGACGAGGTCGTAAGGCACAAAGCCGGGAAGCTCCTCAAGAGTTGCCGCCACTCATTCGATGAAGTCCGCAAGAATGCAAACCATTTCAGAAAGGAATTGGCCGAGGCCCGGGAGAGGCGCGCCGAAATAAAAGCCGCTCCCGGAACCATCCCTCTTGGCGGCGGGTTCCGCCTCGAAGAAGTGCTCTCCCTCAAAAGGCTCATGGCAATCGGAAAAGCTCTCGCAAACTGCTTCGGAAAGCGGGAGAATGCAGAAAGATATTGGGAGCAAGCCGAAGCCGGTGAATTCAAGTTCTGGCTGCTTCTAAAGGAAGAGGAGCCATTCGCCCTCTTGAAAATCGACGTGAATGAGAATGAGGAGGTAGTGGGACAATTAACCGCCCACGACAACGACGACCCCGAAATCTCATTCGAACTGGCCATGAAGATTCTCCACGAACTCGGCGTCACCGCCGACGGTGAGGCCGCATTCGCCCGCGCCGGGGCATACGGCAGGTTCAAGGGCGGACGGCCCGAGGTCGAACCCGTCCGGGTCGGCGAGCAGGAAATGTGGATCTGGCCCTATGAGGACGAACTCATCGTGGGGATGGAGGAACACGCCGACGGGAGACTCTACTGGTCCCGCTTTGTATTGAAGCGGAATGAATATAATCCCTATGCAAACCCCAGGGTGGGTCCTCGGGGTATCTTCACCCGGGGGGAGTGGGACGATGATTTCGGCAACCACCTCAGCATGGGGATGCTCTTCGAGATCGTCCGGCGGAATCCCCACGTCCTGGAAAAACTCCGCTCCCCTATAGCGGGGGAATCGCGCCGCCTTGAAATCGCCGCCTGAGGGCGACCGCTCCCCTTCGACCCGCTACCGAAACGCTCTCTCACCACTCGACGGCGCAAACAATCTCCACCCTTCCCCGTTTCGGATTCCCCCCCCCCGGCCGCAGCCGGCGCCCGCCGGGACGACGGTGGTCATCGAACCCGTAGAAGCCGAATGACCCTCCCCTGCCCCGCCGGGATTGCTCCGGCATGTATCGTCGAGAGCCTCCCATCCCGCCACGATGAAGACGCATTTCCGCGCATTTATCGTCACGGGCATTTCGCGTCGATGGGTTACCCTGGAGAGGCCGCCCGCCGGCCTTCGTTTTTCAGGCGTCGTCGGAGGCGCGAATCGCGCGAATCAGGCCGCCGTTCGGGCGAGGCGCGGATGGTGAAAATGCAAATAATAATTTCCGTAAAATTCGATAAATTTAGATAAATTCACGGGGTTTTCCGGTAAATTTCCGACAAATTATTGGCTTGAGAATGACGCCGCGGAATCCGGGCGCAGGGGAATTCTGCCACGACCCGATAGCCGCGAGATAACGGCAAGTGCGCGCATTTGCGGGCAGTTGCGGGCTAGCGCAGCGACGTCACCAGAATCACGCCCGCCACCGTAATCAGCGCGCCAAAAACGATGCGCGGGGTGATTCTCTCGCGCCTGCCGAGTATGAGGGGCGCCAGGGCGAGCACGAAAAGCGGCGCCGTCGCCACCAACGGCGAGACGCGCGAAACATCCCCCATGCTAAGCGCGGCCATCAGCGTCAACTGGGCGGCCGCCATCGCAAGACCCGCCAGGACGAAGCTGCCAAGAGACGCCTTGTTGAATACGAACGGACGCCACCCGGTGCTCGCTTTCAGGAACAGGGGTCCTAAGGCGCATGCCGAGACGGATTGCAGAAACCCCCCAAAAACAAGGGATTCCATCCCCCCCAGCCCCACCTTCCTAAACGTGTGGGCGAGCCCGAAAAAAGCGGCCGAGGTGAGCGGCAACAACAGCGCGCGGCCTCTGGCGAGTGGGTTTCCTCCGCTCGACATGAAGTAAACGCCGCCCGCGACGACGAGAATCCCCAACCAAACGACGCCAGGCGGGCGTTCTCCCAGCACCAGAAAAGCCCAGAACGCCCCGAAAATGGGGTGGATGTTGGCTATGGGGCTCGTGGAGGCGACACCGATTCTCTGGATCGAGCGAAACAAAAACAACAGGGACAGTGCGGGCGAAGATATCCCCGCCGCCAGAAAGGCGAGCCAATACACCGAAACCGATATACGAGAGAAATCCACCGCCACCAGGCAGGAAGAGAAGAAAACAAGCTGCATGATGAGAACGACCAGGCTTGCCGTGTGGGGCGTACTGCCGTCCAGCCCTCTTCTTGTCATGGTGCTCGAGAGGGCGAAGAAGACAGCCGGGCTCAGGGCGACCAATTCGAACGGCATTCACACTCCGACCCGGCCGGCCCCCATCGACCTGTCCGGCAGAAGAAAACGAATCAAATGACCCCTGGATTCACGATGTTTACGGGTTTTTGGCCGGCCAGGGCCAGACGCATGTTCTCCGCCGTGCGCTCCATGGCGGCGACCTGCGTCTCAGGCGTACGGGAAGCGTGGTGCGGGCTGATGAGCACGTTTTCGAGTCCCCACAAGCCATGATCCTTGGGCAGTGGCTCAGGGTCGGTAACGTCGAGCCCCGCACCGGCGAGATGACCACCGCGCATCACTTCCAGAAGATCGTCGCTCACCACGGCGGGACCTCTGGAAACGTTGATGAGGATGGCGTCCGGCTTCATTTTCAACAGGTTTTCCCTGTTCATGATGCCCCGCATCTCAGGCGCCAGGGGCATGCACAGAACCAGAAAATCCGCGCGAGGCAAGAGCGCATCGAAAGACATGAACTCGAGCGTCGCCTCGGGCACGTAGGCGGGGTCCTCCGTCCGCGTGTTGATGAGCAGTTCCATGCCGAAACCATGGCCGATGCGCGCCGCCCTCCTGCCGATATCCCCGAGACCCACGATGCCGAGCGATTTACCGCCCAATTGCACCGCCGGCACATGCTCCCAGGTTTCCTGCTCATCCCGCATCCAGGCGTGGCGCGCCAGATAGAGCGCCATGAAAAAGGCATGCTCCGCCACGGAGCGCCCCCGGACGCCCTCGACGTTGCACACCATGACGCCGCGCTCATTCGCCGCATCGACGTCGATGTTGTCCACGCCCGCGCCCGGCTTGGCCACCACCTTGAGATTCGGCGCCATGTCCATCATCTCGGGTGAGACGGGCCGAAAAACCGTCAGAATGCCCTCCACTTCCGGCAACAGCGGTTCTATGGCCTCCGGGGTGTACTCAGCCGGAGAGATGATCTCGTGCCCCGCGCCCAACCAGTCGGAAGCCACGTTCCACGCGGCCGTCGAATAAAGCGGATCGATCAGCACTACTTTCGCCATCTTGCAGGACCTCTATTGAAGAATCGCCCGCAAACCTCGACGGAGAGAAATCGCACACCCGAACGAAGCAGCGAATGGGCTAAAGATGATTCACTGGTTTGAGGCGGAATTGCGAGCCCGGACTTCCCGCACGGGGGACGTCCGCCATTGTTATCACTTCTACCCGATAATCTTGAGTTCAGGCACCGAAATGGGCCCCGATGCGTTGGCGATGGCCACCTGCTCGGCCACTTTTCTGGCCGCCTCGCGAAACGCCCTGGCCGTTGGATGATCGGGCTCTCCCGCTACGACGGGCATGCCGAAGTCTCCCCCCAGCCTCACTTTGATGTCGAGAGGAATGGCGCCCAGGAACGGAACTTCATATCGCTGGGAGGCTTTCTCCCCGCCGCCCGTATCGAAGATGTTCTCGCGATGCCCGCATTCGGGACACAGGTAATAACTCATGTTTTCGATGATCCCGAGAATGGGCACGTCGGTTTTCCGGAACATCTGCAGGCCCTTGCGCGCATCGAGCAAGGCGATGTCCTGAGGCGTGCTGACGATGACGGCGCCCGCCAGGGATACCTGCTGCACGATGGTCAGTTGCGCGTCGCCTGTGCCAGGAGGCAAGTCCAGAATCAGGTAGTCGAGCTCCCCCCAAATCGTCTCGCTCAAAAACTGCACGAGCGCCCGCATGACCATGGGGCCGCGCCAGATGACGGGGCTGTCCTCATCGACCAGAAACCCCATCGACATGACCTTTAGCCCATGAGCCTCCAATGGCCTTATCTTGTTCCCCTCCTCGGCGATGGGACGCGCTGCGGGAATTCCGAGCATCAGGGGCTGGCTCGGTCCGTAAATGTCAGCGTCGAGCACTCCCACCTTCGCGCCTTCCCTGCTGAGAGCGAGCGCAATGTTCACCGCCACGGTGGACTTGCCAACCCCGCCCTTCCCGCTCGCTATGGCGATGATGTTCTTCACGCCCGCGACGTCCATTTTGCCAGCCATGGAGGGACGCGCGGTGACGTGGCTCGTCACCCGGACGTTCACCGAATTCACGTTCTCCAAAGAACCGACGGCCAGCTTGCATTCCTGCTCGAATTCTTCCTTGCGCGGATGCGCAGGCGTCGTCAACTGCAGCGTGAAGGCGACTGCATCTCCACAAATCTGCACATCCTTGATCATGTTGAGGCTCACGAGATCTTTTCCGACCTCGGGGTCTCGCACCTTCTTCAGAGCCTCGATAATCTGGGCTTCGGTAGCTTCTGCCATTGAAGGAATCCTCTAATCCAATACAGGGAACACGCTGAATAATCGTTATTGGAAAGTTTCACTCTCATACCAGACCACATCATCTTATCGCTTGGATTTTTTTGAGTGTCAAACGTAATAGAGGAGCCCCATAATTCCTGGGTTCGTAAAACAAGGAAAATTGCCTTTCTCAGTTGACGCATCGACTCCATCTCATTATTTTTAGGCGTCTCGTTTTGTTGATTCGGAACACATCCGGGTACTTCAAAAGACCATGACAGATTCGAACCAGCAATAACAAGGAGAATCAACCCTTTGGATATCATCGTCTGCATCAAGCAAGTACAAGACCCCGACATCCCTCCCCGCGATTTCAAGGTGGATGAGGAGAAGATGGATGTCGTTCCACCCGCGAACGTATCGCCCGTCATCAACGGCTTTTGCGAAAACGCCGTCGAGGCGGCCATCAACCTCAAGGAAGAACACGGCGGAAAAGTCACCGTCATGACGATGGGCGACGAGAAAGCCAGAGATGGCCTCAAAAAATGTCTGGCCATGGGGTGTGATGAAGCCGTGTTGCTCCAGGACGAGGCCTTCGAAGGTTCCGACGCTTTCGCCACGGCGCGGATTCTGGCGAGCGCGGTTCAAAAACTGGAAGGTTTCGACATTATTCTCTGCGGCAGGCTGAGCAGTGACTGGAGCTATGGCACCACCGCCCTCGCCCTCGCCGAAGCGCTCGACCTCCCGAGCGTAAGCCAGCTACAGAAAGTGGAGAAAACCGACTCAGGGATCCGGTGCGAACGCGCTTTGGAAGACGGCGTGGAGGTCGTGGAAGTTTCAACCCCGTGCCTGCTCACCGCCAGCAACGAGATCAACACACCTCGCCTGCCCTCGGTCAAAGGCATCCTGATGGCGTCGCGCAAGCAGATCCCCGTCTGGGGCGCGACGGATATTGAGGTAGACCCCGCCTCGGTCGGAAAAGCGGCGGCCACTTTCGAGGTCACCAAATTCTACAAGCCTGTTTTTGACGGAAATTGCGAATTCATCGAAGGCGAATCACTGGAAGATGCAGCCGGCGCCCTGGCGCTTCGCCTCCGTGAAGATAAAATCATTTAAGGGGGAATGAACAACATCATGTCGAACAACGTCCTCATCCTGGCCGAGCGCGCGGGAGACAAACTCGCGCTCGTGAGCAGTGAGCTTTGTGGTATCGGACGAAAACTCGCCGACGAAAAAGGGGGTTCTCTCGTGGCCCTACTCCTCGGCGGCGCCGGCACCCATGAGTTGGCGAAAGGAATCATCGCCCTTGGGGCCGACAAGGTGCTGGCGGCTGAGTCGGATATTCTGGATGGCTACACCAATGCGGCATATCTGAAAGTCATCGACGCCGTCCTCGGAGAAGAGAACCCTAATATCTTACTGGTCGCCAATACCTCAATGGGGCGGGACGTCGCGCCCAGACTCGCTTTCCGGCATAACGCCTGCTACGCGCACGACTGCACGGACCTGTCGATTGAGGACGGAAAACTCGCCGCCATCCGTCCGGTGCACGGGGGCAGCGCCATCAGCCACATCCGCTCAAAAACGGATTCGCTCTCCATCGCGTCGACACGCGCCAAAGCGCTGCCGCTGGCAGATATCGAAGAGGGTCGCGAAGGTGAGTTCATGGAAATCGGCGTTTCCGTGGATGCCGACGAGATTCGCATGCATTTCGTGGAAGCGAAAAAAGTGGAAGCAGAAGGCGTCCGCCTGGAAGATGCGGAAATCGTCGTGAGCGGCGGCCGCGGCCTGGGGGGACCTGAGAATTTCGAATACCTCCAGGAACTCGCCAAGGTTCTCAAGGCGGCCGTGGGCGCGAGCCGAGCCGCCGTCGACGCGGGCTGGGTGCCGACGCCCATGCAGGTGGGCCAGACGGGCAAGATCGTGAGCCCGAATCTCTATATCGCCGTCGGCATCTCGGGCGCCATGCAGCACATGGTCGGCGCAGGACCGAGCAAAAACATCGTGGCCATCAACACGGACGCCGAAGCACCCATCTTCCAGCGCGCGCGCTACGGCATCGTGGGAGACTACAAGAAAGTCATTCCCGCCCTGACGGAGAAATGCAAGGAGTTAATGGACTCCTAGCCCTCAGGCGAGCGGCTGATAGGCCCAGACGACGCGACCCACGATTCGATCGGCAGGTTCCTCCCCATCCAAATCAATATGGGAGACCACCTCATCTCGATTCTCCGGCACCAGCCATAGGCGCGGCGGGGTCCATTGCAACCGCTTGAGCGTACACCCTCCGGATTCATCCCGAACGGCGTAAATGCCCTCTGAAACGATCGCCTTGTCGCGGCGATCGATGACGACCACGGCGCCCGGCTGTATCAAGGGAACCATGCTGCGGCCCATCTCCCGGTCAACCCGAACCGAGACCAAATCTCCACGCCCTGCAATTTGAGAGACGTGGATGAGCGCATATTCTTCGATTTGCTCATCCACGATTCTGGCACTGCCCGCCGCGATGGAGCCCGACACCAAAGGCACGGCGCGAAACTCCGCATCGCTCACCTTGCCCGGCGCCAGCAAGTTGTCACTCATGCTCAAGGTGAC
Source organism: Nitrospinota bacterium (assembly GCA_026706735.1). Lineage (GTDB taxonomy): Bacteria > UBA8248 > UBA8248 > UBA8248 > UBA8248 > Bin107. The sequence continues at coordinate 10,737 of JAPOYD010000030.1, forward strand.
GTCCAAAGGCCCGACACCCGGAATCTCCGGCGCGCCGGTTCGGCCCAGCAGCCAATCGCCCGACACGTCGAGCACTTTTGCGATTTCAAAGAGTTTGCTTGCGCTCGGTTCGTTCTGGCCCTGTTCATAGCGTGTGAGATTCGCCCATGTGACCCCTGCGGCGCGCGCCAACTGGTTGCGGTTCCATCCCTTGCGCTCACGCGCGTGCGCGATACGTCTTCCCAGTTCGAACGCATACTCTGAGCGGGGTTGGCGAGACTCGGGCATAGGCTCTGCGGAGGGCTAAGAAATCCCCTCCCCGGGGCGGATGTCGTTGTAAGATGTCCAGCCTATCACATTTTGGTTATTTAATCGAAAAGACGGGGTCCTTGCCACCAAGCGACAAGGACCCCGGAACACGAACTAATCGTCAAGAACCGCCACGGCGCGGACGGGACTGCCCGTTCCCTCGCGGAATTTCAGGGGCAGGCTGATAAACTGGAACTCACCCTTGCCGAGCAGGGCTTCGAGGTTGCAAAGGCTTTCGAGGTGGGTGATCCCCCTCTCCCAACAGGTTTTGTGGACCAAGGCATTGACGTCTCCCTCGGGGCCGGGACGCATGGAGTCGATCCCGAAATGGACGATTCCCTGATCCGCCAGCCATTCAGTCGCTTCCACGTTGACGCCCGGATTATCCGTTCCATACGCCTTTGTCGGGTAAGTGCGGGCATGGTGGCCCGTGCAAAGCAAGATGGTGCCGCCTTGGGGAATCGGGAGGCCTGTCTTCTTCACCGCCTCGTCGAGGTCTTGTGAGCTGATTTCCGCCCTGGGCGCGATGTGCTGCAAATCGATGCAGATGCCGCGAACGATGCAGTTCTCGAGCGGGTACTCGTTCATCGGCTGCGCGTCCTGGTGGAAGTGGCGCGGAGCGTCGAGGTGCGTGGTGCCGTGCTCGGGCATGGTGACGAAGTTCAGGGCGTTCCCCCAGACGTTGCCCGAGTCCTTGAAGGCCTCTTCATGATTTTTCCACTCGGCGTACAGGATGGGCGGCTGGCCCGGATACGCGGGCGTGCGATGATAAATCTCTCGTGAAAGGTCAACGATGGTAGGCATAGAATTTTTCTCCTTTTCGCCTAAACGGTGCAGCGCAATATATGCAGTCCATGGTTCTTGTCCGTCACGTAAATGATTCCGCGCCTGTCGACGATGACGTCCTCGCTCTGGGTGACGAGTGTTTTGGGCAGCATGCCGAGGCGTTTCGTCGGGTCCGCGGGTATGTAGTGCGCGACCTCGCGCGGATGGATGGGCTCGGAAATATCGTAAACCCTGAGGCCGGCGTTGAAGTACGTCAGATAAACGCGGTCATCTCTTTGCTCGAGGCAATCGAGCCCTTGGGGATGGTGCTGGTTGTGCGGGCCGAAGCGTCCGCCTCGCTCGCAGAAACTCTTGTGGGAGTAACCGGGCGGCGGCTCGGGTACCGGGAAGAGCGACATGAGCCTCGGGTTCGCCTCGTCTTCGATGTCGACTATCGCCGTGTAGTTGAGCGGCTCGTCGCAGTTCTCCTTGAGCGCCTCGCTGTTAATGATGGCGAATCCCCGGTTGAGATAGGGATACGCCGTGTGGACGGCGATTGCGCTGCCAAGCGGCGGATAGACGTTGAAGCGGCTGATGAGTTTGGGGCTTGAGATGTCCTCAATGTCCGCGATGACGAACCCGCCACGCGCATACGGCAGATAAGCGCGCCCGTTCTCCGCATGGGCCGGACCGTGCTGGAACACGCGCATCCCCTCGCTCCAATCTTCTGACCCAGCAGCAGCTTCCACCTCTTGCTCGGGCAGCCAGAAACGGCCCGCTTCTTTCGGGTTCCTGGGGTCGGCCAAATCCAGAATGCGGTAGATGTTCCCATCAAAACCCGGTGCGAATGCGGATAAGTGGGCGTAGCGGCCGCCGTTATAGAAATTGCGGTGCGTGCCATCGGCCCCCGTCTGCCAGTGCGAGATTAGTTTCGGATCCGCTGGATTTTTTTTCACGTCCCAGACGTAGACGCCCTCGGCTTCAGGCGGATCCTCGGGCCTCGGTCCCCAGCCGGGGGGGATTTTCTCCAATGAGGTGACGAGCAGGCCATCTGCCACCTGCACCTGCAGCGTCCAGGTGTTGTCGGGACCTTCGATGAATTTGAGGAGTTTGGGGTCTGCAGGCTCCGTCACGTCCAGGACGCTCCAGCCGCTTACCCAGAAATGCGAGAGATACAGATAAAATCGCCCGTCCACTTCCTGAATCGCCGTCTTGAAGGCGGGACGATCTTCCAGGTCGTGATAGCCGAGCAACTCCATGTTTTCGCTGCTAATCGCCGCAGGCGCCTGCGCGAGACTCATCGTATCCTCACAAATGATGTTCTCTTTGACTCTTCGCCAAAATGTGGAAGAGAATGTCTGTCGAATTGATTGCTGAACCATGCCTTATGTACCCCACTACCGCATGGTGGTAAAGTCCCGCAGCGAATTTGACGCACGTAAACCGAAACGCTGCGCGGGGCTTTTCGCCAGGCGCACCGGAAAGCGGAGAAGACATGACCTCACCCGGCGTGAATTTGAGCGGCAAGATAGCCTGCATCACGGGCGGCGGCCAGGGGCTCGGCGCAACGATGGCCATCGCTCTGGCGGAGGCGGGGGCAGACCTCGTCCTCATCGGCAGACGGCCGGAGCCGATGACGGAAACCGCAAAGGAATGCGAGAAAATCGGTGTCCGGGCCAGACCCGCCGTCTGCGACATCACGGATTCTGCGCGCGTGAACGCCCTGTTCGAGCAAGTCAACAAGGAAATCGGCGGCCCGCATATTCTCATCAACAACGCGGGCGTGTCGCTCCCCAGCCCGATTCTCGAAATGACGAACGATATCTGGCACCAGACCATCGATTTGAACCTGAGCGGCATGTTCTATTGCTGCCGGGCGGCGGTGCGCTTCATGCTTGAGGCGGGAGGAGGCAAAATCATCAATCTCGGCTCGGGCGCTGGAAGCCGGGGCCGTCCCAACCAGGTGGCCTATGCGGCCTCGAAATCAGGCGTCCGGGGATTCACCGAGGCGCTCGCCGTCGAGCTTGCGGAAAAGAACATTCAGGTGAACTCTATTGCGCCAGGCCGCTTCCCTACCCCGATGACGGTCGATCGAATCACCGACCCCGCCCAAAGTGAGGAATTTTTGCGCTTCGTCCCAATGAAGCGCTACGGCGAACTCAAAGAAATACGGCCACTCGTCGTCTACCTTTGCGGCTCGCAGAGCGACTACATGACCGGGCAGACGATTTATCTCGACGGCGGCAGCAGCGCGCTCTAGGGCCTCACCACGTCGCACCGCCCGCCATCCACGTTGATGGACTCGCCCGTGATGTTCGAAGCCAGATCGGAGACCAGGAACAACGCCGCGCCTGCGCAATCCTCGGCCCGCGTGAGACGCCCCATGGGCAGTTCGGCGCGCCTTTCGGCATCCACTTCTTCATACGTGCGGTTCGTGATTTCGGCGATTCTCGTCGTCTGCCGGACATACCGCGGGGTGTCCGTCGTGCCCGGGTTGATGAGGTTAACGCGGATGTTCTCGGGCGCGAGCCTGCGGGCGAGTTGATGCTTGTAGGCGGCCAAGCCCGCGTTCGAAATGCAGCCCGAGCCGTGGTATTCGGAGGTATGGACGTGGCTCAGCCCCGAGAAATAGACGATGGCGCCCCCGCCGCGTTTTCTCATCTGCGGAATCGCGGCCTTCGTCAGGCGAATGGCGGCGCGGAGTTTCAAGTCGATGGCGAGGTCGATGTCTTCATCCGTCGTCACTATCGGGTCTGTGCGTCTGCTCACGCCCGCGGCGCTGACGAGAAAATCGATTCCCCCGAGCCGGGCGCAAGTTTCCTCGACGACGCGCTCGGTTTGACCCTCAGCCGTGAGGTCGCCCGCCAAAACTTCCGCGCGTCCCCCGGCGGCGATGATATCCGAGGCGGTCTGCTTCAAATTCTCCTCGTTTCGAGCCGCGAGGGCGACAGAAGCGCCCGCACACGCCAACACCTTGGCGCACGCCTGCCCGATGCCCTGGCTCGAACCCGTCACCAGGGCGATTTTTGCGCTCAAATCTATCGTGATCATCTATTTCCCTTTCCCGGCGTTGCGTTCATACTCGTATCCGCAACCGGCGCGGATGCAGACATACTGCTCGACCATGAAAACCTCCGGCCGACGCTGGATTTTCATGACGATTTTCCTTATACACGAGTTGTCCTTCGGCGGCATTCCAGGCGGCGTTCACATTCACAAAGGCGGCGACCCATGACGAAGAAAAGCATATCGGACATCGACGTACGCGGTAAGCGCGTGCTGATGCGTGTGGACTTCAACGTCCCGCAAGACGCGAACGGCCGCATCGCCGATGACCGCAGGATCCGCATGGCGCTGCCCACGATCAATCATATCTTGAATGGCGGCGGCCGCCTCGTACTCATGAGCCATTTGGGTCGCCCGACGGGAGACGGGCCCGAGGCCGACGCCAGGTGGACGCTCGCGCCCATTGCCGATCGCCTGGAGGAACTCCTCGACAAGAGCGTCGTTTTTGCGGAAGACTGCGTGGGACCCCCCGCCGAGAGCGCTGTCGCCGCACTGGAAGACGGTGAATGTTGCCTCCTCGAAAACCTCCGCTTTCACAAGGCCGAGCAGATCAAGGACAAGGCGGCGGCTCAAGATGAAGTTCAAAGACGGAAAAAAGACGCTTTTGCGCAGGGACTGGCTTCGTTGGCAGACGTTTACGTGAACGACGCCTTCGGCACCTGTCACCGCGACAACGCGAGCATGCTCACCGTGCCTCAGATAATGGCCGACAAGCCCCGCGTCGCGGGGTTTTTGCTCGAAAAAGAACTTCAATATCTCGGAGTGGCGCTGGATGCGCCGAAAAGACCCTTTCTCGCCATTATCGGAGGCAAAAAAGTCTCCGACAAGATGATGGTCATAGAATCCCTGTTGGGCAAGTGCGATAGGGTGCTCATCGGCGGCGCGATGGTCTATACCTTCATGCGGGCGAACGGCAAGGAGACAGGCGCGAGCCTCGTGGAGGAAGACAGGGTCGAGGTCGCCGCGCGCTTGCAATCCTTCGGCGGTGAAAAACTCGTTCTGCCCACGGACGTCATCGCCGCACGCGCCATCGAAGAAGGAGCGTCCTTCGAGGTATTCCAGGGCATGATTCCCGAGGGTCTCATGGGTCTGGACATCGGCCCTGAATCCGCTCAGCGGTTCTCGGAAATGATTTCAGAGGCGAAAACCATCGTCTGGAACGGCCCCATGGGCGTCTTCGAGGTCAAGCCCTTCGATGGGGGCACGTTCACCGTCGCGCATGCCCTCGCGGAGGCGACGAAAAACGGCGCGACGACCGTCATCGGCGGCGGCGACAGCGCCGCGGCCATTGAGATGGCCGGGCTGAGCGAGCAAGTGAGCCACGTGAGCACGGGCGGGGGAGCGAGCCTTGAGTTCATGGAGGGAAAATCGTTTCAGGCCGTCGAGATTCTCGATGATTTGTAGAGGCCGCGCTGATGCCGCATAATCGTCTCGTTAGGACGAGGGTTTCAAGTATTCAAGCCGCTCTCAAGGGTATACCCGGGTGAAGAACAACATTCTGGAGGCCATCGGCGACACGCCTATCGTAAGGCTCAATTCCATCGGCGCAGAAGTGGAATCGGAACTGTTCGTCAAGGTCGAATACATGAATCCGGGCCTCTCGGTGAAAGACCGCATCGCTCCGCTGATCGTCGAAGACGCCGAGAAAAAAGGCGAACTCAAACCGGGAGGCATGATTGTCGAGGCCACCTCCGGGAACACCGGCGCGGGACTCGCCATCGTGGCCGCCATCAAGGGCTATCAATGCGTTTTCGTGATGCCCGATAAGATGAGCCAGGAGAAAGTCGACCGGCTACGCGCATACGGTGCGAAAGTCA
>JAPOYD010000038.1 GCA_026706735.1 Nitrospinota bacterium
GAGGGGGAGTCGATGAGGTGAGGGTGTAAACCCGAAACCGAATCGGTGGGGGGACATGCCACAGAGCAAACCTCCCCCCACCGAATCGGCCTTCGCCCAAGGGCTCGGCCTCTTCGACTCCCCCTCAAGGGGGGAGTGAACTTCAAAAGCGTGCGCGCAATAAAAAAGGGCGGCCCTCGCGAGCCGCCCTTTCATTTTGTTTGATGCTGTGCGCGGGCCAAAAACCAACCCGCGCCCATGGGCTGAAACCTACTTCGCCCCCGCCAGTTCCTTGAACTCGTCCATCGTGAGCAGGCGATGGAGGCTCAGTGATTTCTCCTTGACGTCCATCAGGAGCGCCATCTTCTCCTCCTCGGACGCCGTGATGCCCAGCTGCTCGAGAAACAGGTTGATGGAGTCGATGCCGCTTCCCTTGCCGATGACGGGTTCGGGTTCGCTCTGGCCGACGAGGCCGGCGCGGAAGGGCACGAGTTCGGTCGGGAAGTCCTTCTCGCAGTTCTTGAGCCAGCTCACGATGATGCCGCTCTCGATGTCGTAGAGGTTGTCGCCGACCACGCAGCGGTTGGGCGCCAGGCTGATGCGCCCGCACTCCTGCACGAGCCTGGAAACTTCGGTGAATTTTTCGGTCTTGAGACCCATATCCACGTCGTACATGGTGAGCATCGCAAGCGCCAGTTCCTCGTACGCCGCGTTGCCCGCGCGCTCGCCGATGCCGCTCACGGAGGTCTGCGCCACCTGGCAGCCCTCGGCCATCGCCATCAGCGTGTTGGCCACGCCCATCCCGTAGTCGTCGTGGAAATGGGGCTCGAAGGGCTCGTCCGGGAATACCTCGCGCATCTTCTTGATGACGTAGGGCACGGTGTGGGGGCTGAGCACCCCGAACGTGTCCACGATCGCCAGCGCGTCCATGTGGCCTTCGGTCGCCACCTTCTTGAGCAGGCCCAGCACCCAGTCCAGCGGGGCGCGGGAGAAGTCGATGGGGAAGAACACGGTGTAGAGGCCGCATTCCTTCGCCACCTGCGTGGCCTTGACGGAGGTGTCGATGGCCTTGTCGAGCTCCCACTTGTAGGCGCGCTCGATCATGTGCGTGGAACTGGGCACTTCCATCACCACGCCCTTGACGCCGGTGTCGGCGGAGCGCTTCACGTCGTCCGCCATGCAGCGCGCGAAGCTGAAGACCTCGGTGTCCGAGCCTTCGAGGCGTTTCACGATCTCGCGGATCGCCGCCTCGTCAGACGGCGAGACCACCGGCATGCCGGCCTCGATGCGGTGCACGCCCGTCTCGGCCAGGGCTTCGGCGATCCGTATTTTCTCGTCCTTGTTGAACATGACACCCGCCTGCTGCTCTCCGTCCCTGAGCGTCACGTCGTGGATCCTGGGGTTGGGGTCGAACTTGATATTGGAGGTCACCTCGTCCTCGAAGTTCCACGGGCTGGTGAACCACATATCGGTGTTCCAGGGTTCGCTCATCTCATGATTCTCCTATTCGCCTTTTCGGGAGGCGATTTCCCCTGCATTACGAATATGAAAAACGCTCCCGCCCGCGCCCCAGGCGGCGGGGACACGGACGGGATATTGCAACCGCTATTCGGGCAGCTCGAAGCGGGGCTCGCCGCGCGATTTCGCCGAGAAGTCGAAATACGGCGAATTCTCGATGCACTCGTCGTAGTGCGAGGAACCCGTGAAGACGATGGGGCCGTCGGGCCCGACGAGGACGTTCTCTTCCAGGCGCACCGTCTGCGGAAGCCCCGGGTGCCCGGCGAACGTCTCGATGGCGAAGTACATATTCTCCTTGATCTCGACCGGGTAGTCCAGGCTGTAGGCGCGGCTGATCCACATGCCCTCGTAAAGATCCAGGCCGATGGAGTGCGCGAACTGCTGGAGCGTCACCGTGCCGTACTTGTCATCGGCGTAGACGGGGAACTGCTCGGCCACGTCCTTGGACGTCTTGCCCGGCACGAGTTGGGTCATGCCCGCGTACATCGTGTCGTAGACCTCCTGGTAGAGCTCTTTTTCCTTCTTCGTCCAGCCGCCGCCGCACTTGAAGCAGCGCACATAGTCGACGAAGTAGCCGCCCGGGCCGATGGCGTTGATGTCGACGACGACGAGGTCGCCGTCCCTGATCATCTTGTCGGTGTGCCAGCGGCGGTAGGGGCTCGTGTTCCCGCCCGAGGCGACGATGATGTCGTAGACGAAGTCGAAGCCCTCTTCATAGAGCAGGTTGTTCACCCACGCGGTGAGGTCGCACTCGCGGATGCCGGGCTTGAGCCACTCGTTCCTGATCTTCCACATGCAGGTGTCGCCGATGGTGGAGCTTATCTTGAGGCACTCGATCTCCTCGGGCGTCTTGATGACGCGCGCCTCGCTCATCGCCGGCCACGCGTTCACGAGGTTCACGCCCTTCTCGGTGAAGGCGCTGTAGGCCTGCATGTCCATGATGTCGATGCCGATCCGGCCGTTGAGCGGAATGTTGTTCTCCTTGAGAACGTCGATGACAGAATCCGCCATGCGGTTCACCATCATCTGCTCGGCGGTCTCGGACCACTTCCAGGTGATGGCGGGGCGGATGTTGCCCTCCAGCCAGGGCGCGTCGATCTTCGCGCACTCATAGTCGGAGCCCGCGGTCTCGAAGAGCACCGGCGTTTCCGCTCCCCGGCAGAGCACGGCGTAGCGGATGAAGATGTTGTTCTTCCAGTTGCCCTGGAAGACCGACGCGGTGTAGCGGATGTTCTCGCCCTTGTACATGATGATGGCGTCCATGTCGTGCTTTTCCATCATCGCCTTGGCGCGGGCGAGCCTGTCCTTGCGCATCTGATCGAAATCGACGCGGCGCTGCCAATCGCTGCCCGTCTGGCTGTAGACGCGCCGGGGCGACTGGTAATGCTCTTTCTGCAAAAAGTCCATCGGCATGCCTTGTTTGCTCGTTTCCACCATGAAAATTCCTCCTATATGGATATGTGGGTGAAGCGTTCAAAAAAAGAGGTCAAAAAAACGTCCCGCTATCACAACACCAATAAAGCTCGCCCGCCCTTTCTCAGACGCGCATTGCTCCTCCGTTTCGAGATACGGCCAGCGCCTCCTTGAGCCGCGCGCCTTCCGCCGCCATGTGCTCGCGCATGGCGAGCGCGGCGCTTTCCGGCTCGCACGCTTCGACCGCCTGGAGGAGCTTCTCGTGCTGTCGCAGCGCCTCAATCGGCTGGCCGGGCGTTCCGATGATCTTTCGCTGGCTCTTTTCGATCAGGCCCGCGATGGCCTCCCACACCGTCCGCAAGACGGCGTTCTCCGCCGCCTCGCACAGCGCGCGGTGCCAGGCGACGCCCGCGCGCACGAAGGCTTCGGGCCTGTCGATGCGCTTCCGCATCTCCTCGGTATGGCCGCGCAGGCGTTCTATCTGCGCTTGCGTTCTGCGCTCCGCCGTCAGTCGCGCGATCTGCTCCTCCAGCCCCTGGCGCACCTCCCAGAGTTCGAGCAGGGTGTCTTCCTTCACGTCGAGCAGAAACGCGAGGCTCTCGCGCACCGTGGCGAGATAGGGGTCCACCGTGAGGTTGCGGAGATATGCGCCCTGCCCGCTCCTCACCTCGATGAGCCCCGTGGTGTCGAGCGCGCGCAGGGCTTCGCGCACCGAAGGCCTACCGATGCCGAGCGTCGCCGCGAGTTCGCGCTCGGACGGCAGCCTGTCGCCGGGCGCGAGCTTGCGCTTGCGGATGAGCTGCTGGATCTGCTCCACCACGTCTTCATAGAGCCTCGTTTTTCTTACCGGCCTGAGCAAGAAACCGCCTCCCTGGGACGCAAGCCATCCCGAGCGAAGAAGAAAAACCACACGGGGATTATAACTGTTGTATCAACCTGAAAACTTCCTGGTCAGATGGTATGACCAGTACCAGCCCGCAGGCCCCCTTGTCAACAGGTGCAAGGCGGTTTTTCGTCTATTGAGCCGCCCGCATGGGTTGTTGAAAAAGTCCCAAAAAGGAGCGTACCGAAATTCACTCCCCCCTTGAGGGGGAGTCGGTGAGCTAAGGGCGCATGCCCGCAAGCGAACCGGTGGGGGGTATAATTGAAATTGCACGATAAAACACGATTCACCCCCCACCGCATCAGCCTTCGCAAAAACCGCTCGGCTTCTGCGTCGGGCTTTCCCCTCGGGAAGCCCGACCCTCAAGGGGGGAGTGGTTCTTCTCTCTCATCTGTTGATTCCAAACGCCAAATCACGAAATAGAAGGGCTTTTTCAAAAAACCCACCTCCGGCCCAGCGTTGCCGCCGCCTCGTTTCAGCGCGTATAATCGGCTCCCGTCAAGCGCGCGCCACGACCCCCGCTCACCAAGGATGCGGTTTTGAGACTCGACTACGCCCTGTCTGCGCACCTGTTCGCCTATGAACCGCTCCGCTTCGAGCACCTAAAAGAGGCGGCCGGCGCCGGATTCGAGAAAATCGAGCTTTGGGCGATGACGCCGAATTTTGACTTAGAGAACGAAACCAGACTCAAGGCTCTCAAAAAATGGCTGGCGGACCTCTCCCTCACGACATCCACCTTCCACGCCCCTTTTTACGCCGATCTGAGCGAGGCGAGACAAGGGCGCTGGCTCTCCCTCGCCGCCACAGATTCGGGTGCGCGCGAGGCGGCTATCCAGAAAACGATCCAGGCCCTGCGCGCCTTCCGCCCGCTGGGCGCGAGGGTCGCCGTGCTCCACCCGAGCGCACCGGGAAAAGCAGGGGACCCGGACACCTACGATGCGCTAGAAGCGAGCATCGAACGCCTCCTGCCGGTAGCGGAGGAGACCGACGCCGTCCTGGCGATCGAGAACATCCCCTCCGCCTTGGGCCGCGCCGAGCCGCTCGCCGATTTCGTGGCGCGCATCGATCACCCCAGGCTCAGAATCTGCATCGACACCGGCCACGCCCTCATCACCGAGGGGAATAAGACCAAAAGAGCCATCGAGCGGCTGGCGCCCCTTTGCGCCGCAACGCATCTGCACGACAACGACGGCAGGAGCGACGCGCACCTCATCCCCGGCGAGGGCGCGTTCGAGTGGCCCTCCTTCTTCACGACGCTCGACGCCCGAGGCTACCCGGGAACGCTCGCGCTCGAACTCAGAAGAAAAGACGAGCCCTACGCCGAGACGCTGGCAGCAGCAGCGCGCGCCATGAAGACGCTCACGCCGCATAACAAGCCGAGTCCCGCATGAAGGCGAGCCCCACCGAGCAGACGCGGGCGCACGAGCGCCTGAAGGCCCTGGCGCGCGATTACTTCGGCATCGGCGTATCGTCTCTCACGCCCCTTGCCGGCGACGCCTCGACGCGCGACTACGCCCGGCTCACTCACAGGGGCGGCGCGAGGCCAAGCTCGGTCGGCATGATTATGCCGGAGCCTTTCACGAAAGAGACGCTCCCCTTCATCGACGTGCAGGCGCATTTGGGAGAGATCGGCGTCAGGGTCCCTGAGATTTTCGCGGTGGATGGGGAGGCGGGCGTGATCCTTTTAGAGGACTGCGGCGATGAATCGCTCGAAGACGCATGGCGGCGCGGCGGATGGGAGCGGGCGGAACCGCTCTACGCCGCCGCACTCGATATGATGACCGCCATGCAGGAGGCTCCGAGCGCACCCACTGGCGGCAGGCTCGCCCTCACGCGGCGTTTCGATCCGGAATTCTTCACGAACGAACTTCACCACACGCGCAAATACGCCTTCGAGAAACTTCTGGGAATGGAAACCGATGAGCGCGCGCTGGATGCGGCGTTCCGCGAGCTGTGCGAGGAAATCTGCCGGATTCCCTTTCGCCTCACCCACCGCGACTTCCACGGCAGGAACCTGATGGTCCTGGACGGGGCGGTATTCGCCATCGATTTTCAGGACGCGCGCATGGGGCCCGCCCTGTATGATCCGGCTTCCCTCGTCTTCGACAGCTACGTCGATCTCGGAGCCGAAGCGCGCGATTACCTCATCGCCCGCTACTGGGAGACTTGCGGCCACCGCCTCTTCTCGGCTAAAGAAGAATACGAACGCGCCCTGCGGGCTACAGCCATACAGCGAAACTTGAAGGCCATCGGCACTTTCGCCTATCAAAAGGCGGTGCGCGGTGCGGAGCGCTATCTGGAGAGCATTCCGCATACCGCAAGGATGGTGCAGGCGCATTTCGAAAAAAGGAGGGACTTGGGGCCTCTCCGCGCTTCGCTCGAGCCTTTCCTCGACGCGCTTCTCAAATAAAGGAGTCATCCCCTTTTGGATTTCCTGAAAACGACATTTCTCACGTCGGTGGAGCTTTGCCTGTATGATTTCCCGCACACCGAAGCAGTACCGCCGAGCGAGGCGAGAATCGACGTGGAGCACGTTATCCTCGAAGCCGCATCGGAGAACCGCCGGCTCATATCCGACGTTCAGGGCGAAAGTATGACGGCGAGACGCTTCGAGCGGGGCGAGAAGTGCTTCGTGGCGATTGAGGACGGCAAGGCGGTGAGCTACATCTGGGGCGCGCGCGGCGTGGTGGGCGTGGAGGAGATCGACAAGGCCGTGAAGCCCGGACCCAAGGAAATCTATCTCTACGACGCCTTCACGCTGGAGCCCTGGCGGGGGAGGAACCTCTACCCCGCGGTGCTCCGGCGCGCGCTCGAGTACGGGGAGAAGCTGGGCCTCACGCGCTCTCTCATCTTCGTCGAGTCGAGCAACACCGCTTCGAGGCGCGGGGTGGACAAGGCGGGCTTCACCCAGTTTCAGACGCTCTACCACAACCGGTTTTTCGTCTTCAGCCGCTCGAACCTCTCGGACCCCCTGGAGGGACACCCGACGGCCACGTTCGTCGGGCTGGAGTTCGCGTAGCGGCGAAACCGCCGCGCGCCCACAGGCGCGATGGATCTAAAGGAATCCCGATGTCGCAAAGTTCATGCTCCTCATTGCAGATAGAAGCCTTCACCTCGCCCGAGGCGTTCACGGATTTAGAGGCCGAGTGGCGCGCGCTGATGGCCCGCTCCGCCCACGCGCACCCGTTCTACGACCCCGCGTGGCACGCCGCGTGGTGGCGGAACTTCGGCGCGGGCGAGCTGCGCGTCTACGCCCTGCGCGACGAGGCGGGCGCGCTCACGGGCGTGGCGCCCTTCGTGCTGAGCGAGGGCGGGCGGCTGCGCCTGACGGGAGGAGACGACCTCTCGGACTACCTCGACATCATCGCCGCGGACGGGGCGCACCTCGCCTGCTGGCGGGCGGTTCTCGCCGGTTTTGAGGAGCCGGACGCGCCCGCGTGGCGCGAACTCTCACTCAGGGGGATTCCCGAAGCCTCGCCCACCATCGCGGCGGTCGAGGAGTTGACGGGCGGGGCAGCCTCGATCTCGGAAGAGGAGGTCTGCCCCGTCATCCCCCTTCCCGATTCGTGGGATGAATACACCGGGATGCTCGCGCCCAGAGACGAACGCGACCTGAGACGGAAGATTCGCAAGGCCAACATGGAGGCGGGGCTGGAATACGAGCGCACCGAGTCGGCGGAGGCCCTGGCCGCCGATCTGGAGGATTTCATCGCTCTCCACGCGCTGAGCCAGCCGGAGAAGGCGGATTTCTGGAACGCCGACAGAAGGTCCTTCTTCGGTGACGTGACCGGGGCGATGCTCGAACTCGGCTGTCTGGACTTGAGCGTCATGCGCGTGGACGGCCATCCCGTCGCCGCCAATCTCTCCTTCGATTACGCGGACAGGATATATCTCTACAACTCAGGCTTCGACCCGGTGGAGCACGAACTGAGCGCGGGCCTGGTGCTGCTCGCCCACAACGTGGAAGAAGCGATTCAGGCGGGGCGCGCCTCCTTCGACCTCTTGCGGGGCGATGAGGCCTACAAGTACCGCTTCGGCGCACAGGATGAGCGCGTGATGCGCGTGCGGATCGAGAGGAGCAGCAAATGACCGCCGACGCAACTCGATTGGCAATCCTCTCAATGCACACGGACCCCCTGGCTCCGCTGGGAGGGGACCTGACGGGGGGGATGAACGTCTACGCCCGCGAGATCGCAAAGGCGCTCGCAAGCCTCGGCGTCGGTGCGGACGTCTTCACCCGCCTGGAATCGGACGCAAGCGAACGCGAAGTCCCTCTGGCAGACGGTGCGCGCCTCATCCGCGTCGAGGCAGGCCCCAGGGAAAAAATGGATAAGGACGCGCAAGTCGAATGGGCCGATGCGTTCGCGCGGGGCATCACAACTTTCGCACAAGAAAACGGAATCTCTTACGACGGCGTGTCCGCGCACTACTGGCTCTCGGGCCTTGCGGGCGAGATTCTCGCCAAAAGCTGGGGCGTTCCCCTTGGCATCCGCTTCCACACCCTGGCTGCCCTCAAAAACGACGCGTTACCCTCTGACACCAGGCGCGAGTCCGACGCGCGACTCAGCGCCGAACCCGAACTCGCACGGACGGCGGACGCTATTCTCGCCTCATCTCCCGCCGAGGCGCGCGCGATTGGCGAGATAACGGGCGCGGCGGAAGTCCACGTCGTCCCCTGCGGGGTGGACCTGGAGCGGTTCAGGCCTCATCCGAAGAACGAGGCGCGCGCGCGGCTGGGGCTCCAAGAGAATGCCGCATACATCCTGAGCGTGGGCCGCATCGAGCGCGTGAAGGGCCTCGACCGCCTGATAGAGGCCTTCGCCATCACCCGCAAAGAACGCCCGGTGCTGGATGCGCGTCTATTGCACGTTGGCGGCGAGACAAGAGAGGGCACGCTGAGAGCCGGAGAAAGCTATCACGCAGCGGATTTCGCCTCCCCCGCCCAGGCGGCGGAAGTCGCGCGATTAGAAGAACTCGCGCAAAGGCTCGGCGTTTCGGACGCGATTATCTTCGCAGGAGCCAAGCCGCAGGAGGAGTTGCCGCTTTATTATTCCGCAGCCGACCTCTTCGCCCTGCCCTCGCGCTACGAGAGCTTCGGCATGACGGCCGTCGAGGCGGCCGCGTGCGGACTGCCGACGCTGGCCTTCGATGTGGGGGGCCTGTCCCAGGCCGTGTGCGAGGGCAAAAGCGGCCACCTCATCGCGGACGGCGACACGCGCGCCTATGCGCGGAAGATGATCCAAACCCTGGAAAACCCCTGTGAGCGCCCCAACCTTGAGGCTACTCAATGGGCGGAATCGTTCGCCTGGGTGCGCATCGCGGAGGCGGAACTCGATATCTGGGCGCGCCTGCGTCAGGGGGCGGCGCTTTCATCACCCCACGCTTCATAGACACGGAAGGATAAGCAAGTGAGCCAGGAGGAATTCAGAAACATACTCGTCGTCGTCGCCCACCCCGACGATGCGGAACTGTCCGCGGGGGGCAGCATCGCCCGCTGGACGCGGGAGGGCGCCACCGTGCGCACGGTCGTCTGCACGAACGGGGACAAGGGCACGAAAGAGGACATCAGCCCCTTCGACCTCGCCAGAATACGCGAGGCGGAACAGCTCGAAGCCTCCCGCATACTGGGCGTGAAGGAGACGCTGTTCCTGCGCCACCGCGACGGGGAACTCGAAGACACCCTCGCGTTCAGGAACCAGATCGCCTTCCTGATCCGCCACTTCAGGCCCGACACCATCCTGACCCACGACCCGTGGCGCACCTACTACCAGCACCCCGACCACCAGGCCATCGGCCACGCCACGTTCAAGGCGGTGGTCTACGCGCGGGACCACCATTTCCTGCCCGAACTCAACTACGCCGGCATCAAGGCGCACCACACGAAGAACCTGCTGTATTTGAACACGCGCGAGCCGAATTTCTTCGTGGACATCACGGAGACCTTCGACGTGAAAGTCCGCGCGGTGTGCGCGCACAAGTGCCAGATCAAAAACCCCGAAGCCTTCGAGAAGCGCACGCGCCAGCGCTTAGAAGACGCAGGGCGCGCGGCGGGTCTCCCGATCGCGGAGTCTTTCGTTATCACGCGGATGCGCGAAGGCTAGGGCGCGAATGAAAGAAGCGGCGCCAGAGGCCAGAGCCGGTCAGCACGTAATGGCCGGTTTCGAGGGAACAGACGCCCCGGCCTCGCTCATCGAGCGCGTCCGCGCGGGCAGAATCGGCGGCGTCATCCTGTTCAAGAGAAACATCGAATCCGCCGGGCAGACCGCGGCGCTCATCGCCTCCTTGCAAGACGCCGCCCTCGCCTCCCCGCTCGAAGCTCCCCTCCTCGTCGGAATCGACCAGGAGGGCGGGCGCGTGAGCAGGCTGTCGGATGATTTCACGACCTTCCCTGCGGCGCGCGGCTTCGGCGACGCGGGCGACGCCACTATCGCGCGGGAAGCCGCGAGGATCACGGGGGCGGAACTCGAAGCGGTCGGTGTGAACGTAAACTTTGCGCCCGTCCTGGACATCCTCACGAACCCCGAATGCGCCGTCATCGGCGATCGCGCCTTTGGCGAATCATCCGATGTCGTCGGGAGGATGGGGGAGGCCGTCACACAGGGAATGCAGGAAACGGGCGTCGCCGCGTGCGCCAAGCATTTCCCCGGCATCGGGGATATGGCCCCCGACCCCCACGACGTGCTGCCGGCCTCGCGCCTCACGCTCGATGAGTTGAGAGCGCGCGAGATGAGACCCTTTCAGCATCTCATCCGCCGCACACCTCCCGCCTGCGTCATGACGGCCCACGCGGTTTTTGAGGCGATAGACGACGCCTCGCCCGCCAGTTTGTCTCCTGTCTTCCTCCAGGAAATTCTGCGTGGGGAACTCGGCTTCCGGGGCGTCGCGATAACGGACGACCTCGACATGGGCGCGATAGACGATCCGGCAGAGGCGGCTCTTCATAGCATCCTCGCAGGAGCCGACATCGCCCTCATCTGTCATTCCGAAGACGCGCAAGAGAGAGCCTGCAGCGCCATATCGGATACCATCAGAAACGGAAGCCTCCCCCCCGAACAGGAGGCGGCCTCATCGGACCGGATACGCAGGCTCAAGGAGAGCTACTGCCGCCCGAACTGGCGAGCCGAGATGCTCGAAATCATCGGGTGTGAGGAACACCGGGAGGCGAGGGAGAGAATCCTCGCGGCGATCGGAGAGGCCTGAGGGCGGGGGATCAATCGCGATCGACGAGGGACTGTTGAACAAGCCCTTGAGGGACGAGCCAAACCTCTCCACTTTGCAAAGTGCCAACAACCACTCCCCCCTTGAGGGGGCTGTTGAAAAAACCTTGAGAAAGCAAAGGGAAACCCCATAAAGTCAACCCCCCCTACCCCCCCTTGTCAGGGGGGCAAGAAAAAGCAAAACCCCTCTATCCGGCGGGGGCGCATCGCCTTTTTATACCCCCCTGACAAGGGGGGTAGGGGGGGTTATGGGCAAGGGAATGACGAGCGGGGCGGCTTTTTCAACAACCCCACAAACGTCCCCTGCCCGTTACACGTTGAAGCGCACGTAAATGATGTCGCCGTCCTCTACGACGTATTCCTTGCCTTCGAGCCGGAGCGTTCCCTTATCTCGCGCCGCCGCGAGTGAACCCGCCGCCATGAAATCGGGAAACGAGATCACCTCCGCGCGGATGAAGCCGCGCTCCATATCGGAATGAATCGTACCCGCCGCATGCAGGGCGACCGTGCCCGCGCGGACCGGCCAGGCGCGCACCTCCTCCTCGCTCACGGTGAAGAAACAGCGCAGGTTGAGCAGCGAGAATGCTGCCTGAACCACCTTGTCGAGGGCGGAGGATTCCAGCGCATAATCCGCGAGAAACGCAGCCCTCTCATCAACAGGCAGTTGCGCGAGTTCTTCCTCCAGACGCGCGGCCAGGACGACGGGCGTCTCGCCGTTCAGTTTCGCGAATGCGTCCGCCTCTCCCAGCTGATCCTCGCCCACGTTCACGACCACCAGCAGCGGCTTGGCGGAAAGAAAACCGAACCCTTTCACGGAGCGCGCCTCATCCTCACTCATATTCATCGAGCGGACGGGACGGCTGTCCTCAAGCGTCTCGCGGATGCGGCCCAGCAGTTCGAACTCGGCCGCTTCGGCCGGGTCTTTTTTCAGCTTCACCAGTCGTTCGAGACGCTCCATACGCCGTTCGACGACGGCGAGGTCGCGCAGCATCAGGTCGAAGCGCACGTCCGCCAGGTCGCGCGCGGGGTCGATGCTTTCTTTTGGGTGCGGAACGCCGGCATCCTCGAAGGCGCGCACCACGACCAGGAGCGCGTCCGCACCCTCCAGCGCCTGCGGGATGACCTCGGCGTTTCTCGCAGCGCCTGCATCGCCCACGCCCGGAGCATCCACGAAGTTGATGCCCGCATGCGTCGTCTTTTTCGGCCTGAAGACCCCGCTCAGGGCGTCCACACGCTCGTCCGCCACGTGCGCCGCGCCCACGTTCACCCGCGCGGCTCCGTATCCCCCCGTGGAGGCCGCCCCGCCCGTTAGCGCGTTGAACAGCGTCGTCTTGCCCGCGGCGGCCGGGCCGATGATGCCGATTTTCACGTGCGCACTCCTTCACGAACCATGAACGAACAAACGCGCGGGAGTGTATGAGAAGGAGGGCCAGAGGTCAAAAGGGGTGAATCAGTCTGACTCGATGCGTTCAAAACCCGCTCGCCAGTGGCGGCCATAACCGGAAGCGTAATTGGAATTTATCCCGTCGAGCAATACCATTTTTTCCGCATGCTCGACGCTTCGACGCCAGTCGGGAAACAGACCGGCGCCCAACCAGCCGAGCGCGAGCAGATCGATGAACTCTTCTTCTTCGAGTTCCTGAACGGCGTCGATCAGGCGTTTGCACGCCGGAGAATTCAAATAGAGTTCTCTGTCTTCATCGGTCGTGATACGCAGCCCTTCCCTTCCGGCAAACAACTTATCGAGGACGGACCTCTCCGTTTCCGCAAAGAAATCAAAAACCTCTGAAAGCTCTTCGACCTTGCGACGCTCAATAGCCGGCGCGTAAGCCGCCGTTTCAATTTGCTCCGCAACGCCGGCATCCCCTAAATATTCGACACGCACCCCTAAAGACTGTGTTGCTGACTTGTTCGCAAGGCGTCTGTCGGCGGTGATCACATCTGATCCCGTCGCTTCGGCGCACGCCAGATAAAGGCAATCGTAAACTGGATGGTCGATTGTGATAGCCATTCGCGCCGCACGTTCGATGAGTTCACGATCCGGGAACAGAGATATTATCTCGGGCAGGGAGGTGAGTTCGTTCAGGTAAGGTCCATGATTGGGGATTTCCTTTGCGCGCGCCTTTTTCCAAATGGTGTTGGCGAATTCGGACAGTACCAAATCGGGAGCGTGCAAATCGATGCGGCGGGAAAGCAGGCGGCGCGCTTCGCGATGCAAAGGCTCGGCGACGAACCACTTGACGACGATGCTCGCATCCACGGTCAGTTTCAACGAGCGCGATCCTCGCGCAGCAAGTCGACGCTGTCGGTCTGTTGCGTATGGACTGTCCGGGAGACGAGTTCCCGAGTCCGCTCTCGAAAGTCCGCGATCTGGACAAGCCGATCCAGCCGTTGCGTCAGCAGATGGCGCACCTCTCCTTCGAGCGATCTGTGATTCGCCCTGGCCTGCTCTTTGAGCCGTTCAATGACCCGATCATCAAGGTTGCGTATCGTTAAAGTGCCCATAGACCCCTCCGGTAACTGAAAGCATAATGCAGTCATAATGATGCAATCACGTCAAGCCGTTGTCAACCGTCAATTCAAAAGTGGACAACGCACATGAAGAGAACCCATCCCCACGGAGAAAACGAATGCGCCATAGTGGCGGGAGTCGGTCGCTTTGTTTCGTGGCGGGCGAGTTCGGGGACTTTTCCCTTTACCCCGCCCTGCTCACATACACCGGACTCGACCAGGCCTGGCCGCCGTCGACCTGGAGGACGCGCACCCAGTAGGGGTTGACGGCTTCGGTGGAGGCGTCCTCGTCGGTGAACTGAAAGCGCGCGCTCCAGTCCTTGAGGGTCGCCCCGACTTCTGCGACGAGAACCTGGATGTTCACGCCCCCCGCCTCGATGATGGTGGGAGCCTCGGAAATATCACCGAGGGGAATCTCGAAACTCTTCACGTTGCTGAAAAAGGAAAGCCGCGCGTCGGCGGGGGCGTCCAGGTCGATGAGCACGCCGTCGGGGTCGCCCGAGGTGGCGGTCGTGAAGCGCAGCACCTTGTTCGATACGCGGGTGATCGCGTCGTCGTACTGATCGAGCGCGTAGGGGGTGTGCGAGAGCACCGCGCCCTTGTCGAGCGCGATTCCGCCGCGCCATTCGACCTTCTTGTCGCGCCCGCTTTTCTGCGTCACCCCGCTCCACTGCACGCGGATACGCCGCGCGCGGGCCCCGCCCTGGACGGCGTTCACCGGATGGCGGTGGATGGTCTCCGCACCGCGCTTGAGCTCTACGTCGAGAAGCGGCGCGGTGCCGTGGACCTCGACGCGGACGGTGGGCGAACCATCGACCTCGACCTCCTCGCCCATCAGGGCCTCGCCGCAGGCGGTCTTGAGATAGATGCGCTCGCCGTTCGTGGCGTAGGTCCTTCTCGCGCGCATCGCCTCCCAGACGGCCTCGCGCGTGAGTTCGCGTGCGTAGAGGCCCATCAGGCCGCCCTTCACGTCGAAGGTGACGACGTTGTTCGAGCGGCGGTTGGGGTAGACCAGCCCCTGGCGGCCCGTGTGGTCGTCGCTGCCGCCGATAAAGCCGACACGGAAGCCGCGCGCGAGCACTTCTTCCGCGAACCACTCGAAGGTGCCGTGGTGGGAGTGGATTTCCGCGAGGTGCACGAATTCTGCGTCGAAGAAATCGAGGTTGCACGCGCGTCCACCCACGTGTGCGACGCTCATCACGTCCGCGCGTCCCCGGAACGTCTCCCACAGGGCCGAGATGGGGAACCTGTCGTCCGCGAGGTCCGAGAGATCCTCCACGCCCGCGTGCGAGCTTCTGTGGATTACCCCCTCATCGCCCGCGTAGTAGATGTTGTAATCGCCTCCGCCCGATCTCGTGCCCGACCACTCGTAGCCCAGGAGCGTGACGAAGCGGCCCGGCTCGTTGAACGCCTTGCACCCGCGCACGACCTCCGCCCAGTCCTCCTTGCGGACGCGGAAGTCGTTGCCCTGCCACGCGGCGATGTCGACGCCCGCCTTGTCGCGCGCGAAGCGGAAGTATTCCTCCACCGTGCCCGTGCCGACCGTCGAACGCGTCTGGCCGTGAATGTCTCCCCAGAAGAGCGAGTAGGGATCATCGGGCGCTTTGGGCAGAATCGGCGGGCTCAAGGAAACCAGCCCCGCCGGGTCTTCCAAACGCAGTCGATAAGGTCCCTCGCCCGTGAGCCGCGCGCCGCCGACGCGCTTTACGCCGCCATCACCAGGGGAGAATTCCACCCGTCCGGGGGCCTTGTCCTCATCGCGCCAACTTCTGAGACTCTTGTTGACCGACACCTCGCCCGTGAACTCCTCCGCCGGGTTCCCCCAGCTGTCCACGCCGCGCACGATGGCGGAGAACGCCTCCCCCCGCCCGGGCGTCTGGGAACAGGCCAGGTGCCAGGTTTCGGGCGCGCCGCCCACAACGCGGATATCGGGGTCGTTCTCAAGCTCGTAGAAATGCTTGCGGTTGAAGGTGTCCACCACGATCTTGAACGTGTGGCGGGCTTCCGGGAACGTCTGCGCGCGGACCCCCGGCCCGCCGCCTGCGGTATCGCCCAAAACGAGCGTCACCTCATCGCCTTGGCATAAAAACCCCTTCGCCACGCGGATCGCGACACCGGAGCGCCAATCATCAATATAGCCCTGCTCCTGATAGGAGAGCGTCAAGCCCACCTCGGGATTAGAACACGAGACGCTCACGTAGCCCGACGCCGCGGGATCCGTGAACTGGGGGATCTCCATGTCGCTCGAGAGCCGCTTGCACACGAGTATCTGCGCGCCCTCGTCCACCCCGTACCTGCCCGCCGTGAAGATGATCTTCCGCGTGAAGAACGCCCCCGCCACGATGGGGGTTTCCGGCTCCACGCGGGCGCGGCCGACGTCGAAGCGGTATGGGTCGAGTCGCTTGTCCATCAGGGGGTGTCCTTGGGGGAGGCTTGAGCTTCCACCAATCCAAAAGTTTGATTCAGTCTTGCTTTGTATTTCAGAAACGATTGTACCTCTTCCGGAAGAATGGTTGAGAGCAATTCAATTCGTCGAACCGATTCTTTGAATCCAACCATTTTAGTGCCATACAACTTTTCATTTTGCCTTAGTATTTCATGAGCCAGTTCACGCATGGCATCATGACGGTTGGTATCTCTACTATTATGCAATTTGAGTAAGATTTCTGAATTGCTCATTTGACTTCCAATTTCAGGCGAGGCTTTTTCATTCATTGCCACTATTAGCGTGGCTTCAAACTGATCGCCTAAATCTGTCCGTCGAATATCCTTAATTCCTGGCAGATTAAACACTGCATCAGCAACCTCAAGGTCGGAAGCCTCGCTATCGACAAACCTCTGATAAAGCTCCAAGTCGAGCACTCGAAGAATAAACATCACGATCGTCATCCTAGCAAACAACGGTTGCTCTTCGCCCAACGACGCGAATACCAGCCCTAGTCGGTGGATGGCCTGTCCGATCTGGCGAAGGCTAAGTTCAGGCGTTAATAAAAAAACCTTCAAAAGGTTTTGGACATCTTCCTCTTCTTTTGACGCATCTTCTGGTTTATACCGATCTCGCAGCCGCTC